>NZ_JAOXMC010000300.1:0-261 GCF_026343815.1 Pseudomonas sp. BJa3
TTGACGCTGGTTTGACTGCGCCATCGCCAAACCGAGATTCAGATGAGGGCGCTTGGCCCACGGGAGTTGCACGAGATAGAAGGATTCTAAGCGATTGGAATGACCCGGTTCTACGGGTGGCCAACGGTGACAAGATTAGGCTCATCGACCTCTCCCGAATTCCGCTGCCAGCCAATGGTCCTGACGGACCCTTCTCGGAAAGCTTCACTCTTGGGAAATTTCCGCACTGGGTAGATGTTGCGCGCGCGCAATTTTGCAACG
>NZ_JAOXMC010000301.1:0-261 GCF_026343815.1 Pseudomonas sp. BJa3
GAAGGCCACGCGCGCGGCGATCCACATCGCGCGGTCATTCGCGTGGCCCAACAGCACGGACTGCAACCGCAGCGCGCATTCGGCGATGCACTGGTCGTAGAGTTCGATGCGCTCGACGGCATCGGCACGCGCGGCGGTCCAGTCCTGCGTCTCGACGCGGCGCTTCGCCCGCCGCGTGATCTCGGCGAAGCGCGCGTGGTAGTCCGCGAACGCGTGGTGGATCAGGCGGGCGATGGCGTCGGCGTGGACCATGCCGGCGAT
>NZ_JAOXMC010000302.1:0-261 GCF_026343815.1 Pseudomonas sp. BJa3
GGCGCCGCACCACTATGACGACAGCTCTCCCAACAACCGCCTCAGATCGCGTTGCGAATGATAAGGCTCGGAATGGATCGCGGCGCGTATGCGCTCGATTTCGCGGGCAACGAAATGGGCCGTCCCCGAATAGGCGAGCGACCAGCTGGCGAAATCCCGGCTGCTTTGCTCCCCATCGGCCACCGTCATCAGCTCGGCGTGGCGCATATCGCGCGCAATGAGCGCGCGCAGTTCGGCTACGGCTTCGGCCGGTCCCTCGAT
>NZ_JAOXMC010000303.1:0-261 GCF_026343815.1 Pseudomonas sp. BJa3
GAGCAGGCCGCTGGGGAAGAAGCTCAGGCGGGTCGCGCCGGGCAGGTCCTGCATCAACTGGAACTGTTCGAGCAACGGAGGGCCGCCGAGCAGACCGATCACGCACACCGAGCCGAACGGGCGCAGGCAGCGGACGCTGTCGCGCAGGGTTGGCGCGCCGACCACCTCGAGCGCGGCGTCCACGCCTTCCGGCGCCGCCGCGAGTATCGACGCGCAGAGTTCGCCGTCGTCGATGAACACCTGGTCGGCGCCCAACTGCCG
>NZ_JAOXMC010000304.1:0-261 GCF_026343815.1 Pseudomonas sp. BJa3
GACCACCGGCGAATCCAATGGCGGGATGGCAGCCAGCGACTGCGCCCAGGCGGGCGCCGCCATCATCAGCAGGCAGAACGCCAGCGCGCGCAGCATGGGGGCGATGGACGTGGCTCAGTTGCCCGGCGACGGCGGCGGTGGCGGCGTAGGCGCCTGCGGTGCGGCCGGCGGCGGCGTGCCGAAGTCCACGGCCGGGGCCTCGGAAATCGCAGCTTCGTTCTCGACGGTGAAGTTCGGCTTTTCCTTGGCGCCGGTGAGCTT
>NZ_JAOXMC010000305.1:0-260 GCF_026343815.1 Pseudomonas sp. BJa3
CCGGACAGCGGCTTGGTGAAATCGTCGACGGCCGTCACCGCATTTCCCGCCTGAAAGCGCGTCGGCGACGCCAGCTGGATCGTCTGAAACAGCGTCAAGTTCGACCGGTTGGGATTCGAGAAGTCATAGGCCACCGTGGGACGCAGGGTGCGGGTCGACGGGCTGTCCCAGGTCGCCTCGCCCACGACCGAGCGGTCATCCTTCGATTCGGTATAATTGCCCACCCACGACAGCCGCCACGCACCATCGCCGAACACATG
>NZ_JAOXMC010000306.1:0-260 GCF_026343815.1 Pseudomonas sp. BJa3
TGTCGGTGGCGGCGCCGTCGACGTCATACAGATGCAGGGTGTCGATGCCCAGGATGTGATGGAATGCCAGGGCCTGGAACTCGCTTTGCGCGCCATTGCCGATCAAGGCCATGCGGCGCGATCCCGGACGCGCCAGGGCGCGCGCGGCCAGGGCGGAGGTGGCGGCGGTCCGCAGCGCGGTGGTCAACGTCAGTTCGCTGATCAGCAGCGGTTCGCCGGTGCTGACCCGCGCCAGCGCGCCAAAGGCCATCACCGTGCTC
>NZ_JAOXMC010000307.1:0-260 GCF_026343815.1 Pseudomonas sp. BJa3
GTTCGGCGATGTCGACCGGTCATTATCTCGGCGACACCGGCGTGTTCTCCAACACGATCTGTACCAACTACACCTCAGGTCCGGCCGGCGACACCGTGGTTCCCTTCATCGAGAACGACGCCGTGCTCGGCGACATCGACGAGCATTTCAAGGGCGACTATCTCAACGAAGAGACCGTCTTGAAGATGGCCCGCGACAAGGGCCTGAGCACGGCTGCGATCGGCAAGGTCGGCCCGACCTATCAGTTTGATCACACCGAC
>NZ_JAOXMC010000308.1:0-260 GCF_026343815.1 Pseudomonas sp. BJa3
GCATCGTCGCCGCTGGCATAGAGAAGGATCGCAAGGCAGACCAGCGTCTGCAATTCGGTCATCAGCCTGATCAAGATCTCATTCCCGGTCATCTGCGCAAGATGTAGATGAAATTCTCCAGTAAGGCGGACGAGCGTTCCACGGTCGCCGGACCGGCGCGCTCGATCCTCCTCTTTCAAATGTGCCGTGAGAGTTGTGAAGGATAGCGTCGAGGCGCTCGCTGCCAGCATCTTCACGATTTCTGGCTCGATCATTCGACG
>NZ_JAOXMC010000309.1:0-260 GCF_026343815.1 Pseudomonas sp. BJa3
TCAACCGCGAATACTTCGGCGACGGCGCGGTGCGTTCCCAGGCGCCCATCAGCCCGGCGTTGCACCTGGGCGCCACGCGGGTGCTGGTGATCGGCGTCAGCGGCAACCCGGCCACCGGTGGCGACAGTGCCATGACCGGCCTGCCGCCGTCCGACCGACCGCCGAGCCTGGCGCAGATCGGCGCCCACCTGTTGAACAGCACCTTCATCGACAGCCTGGGAGGCGACATCGAGCAGTTGCAGCGGATGAACCAGATCGGC
>NZ_JAOXMC010000030.1:0-44294 GCF_026343815.1 Pseudomonas sp. BJa3
CCACCATTGGGCCGCCCCGAAAGCAACTCGTCCGCCACCGGGATGACGTGGCCAGGCAGCGGGATGCGGCCTTCCATGCCAGTCTTGAACGTGACAGTCCGGTCCTGGTTGTTGCTCAGCAACGCCCACTTGCCGCGGCGCTGGGCCTCGCTGGCCCTGGTGCAGCCGATGGCCGAGATCTCGATGGGTCGATCCTGGTACCGACGCTGCAGCGCCAGGTCGGTGACCGGGATCACGTCGGTGTCGTAGTTGTTCCCCGGGTTGTCATAGCTCACCAGGGCACGGCTGTAGTGCGTGCTGCGCTCGGCGCCGCCGTAGGTGAACTCGCCGTCGATGACGTTCGCCCGGGTGAACACGTAGTCAAAGTCCTGCGCCCGGGGCATATCGGCCTGCATGAACAGCGCGCCCTGCGCCCAGTACACCATGCCCCGGTAGATGGCCGACAGGTCGCGCAGCAGCGTCCAGGCCTCCGCCTTGGCCTGCAGGTTCATGTCGCACAGGAACCGCGGCTCCTGGCTCCCTACCCCGTCCGGCACCAGCTGGTCGCAGTACTGGGCGATGCGGTACATCTCCCACTTGTCGACCATCCACGACTTAATGCGCTTGCCCAGGCCGAACCGGTCTTCGACGCACAGGCCATAGGTGACGAAAGCCGGGTTGTTGGTCCAGGCCTGCTTGAAGGTACCGTCCCAGGTGCCGCTGTAGGTGCGGGTGATCGGGTCGTAGTTGGTCGGCACCGGCCAGCGCCGGGCCTTGCACTTCACGGTCACCGACGGGATGTTCTGGAACTGCTCGGCGTCGAACTCAATGTAGAGCAGCGCGGTGTTCGGGTACCGCAGCTTCTGGTCGATAATCTCGGTGTAGGCCGCGATGGTCATCGTGTCGGCGATGGTGCCGGTGTTGGCGTTCGGCGTGAGGCGCCGGGCGCGGATCACCCAGCCCGAGGTCGCCGCCGGCAGGTCGACGCGCACAGAGCGCTGATAGCCGTTGCTAGTCTTGCCGCTGACCGCGTTCCGGTGTGCCTCGACGAAGGCGCCGCCGTCGGTGGCGATGTCGATCGCGTACTCGATGGTGTAGCCGGTCGTGTCGCCATTGGTTGGGTTTTGCTGGAGCAAGCGTGGCCAGCTGAAGCGCAGGCGCACAGCCGACAACTTGGTGTTGCTCAACGCACGCGTCCACGGCTGATCACTGCGCATCTCCACGCCGACAGATGTCTCGCTCTCGATAGATGGAATGCCCTGTATGTAGTCCTGCTCGACTGAGCCGCGGCGAAACTCCCACTTCACACCCGGGAAGTTCACGTTGCCGCTGACGTCCATGATTGGGGTGTTGTCGAGGTAGATATCGCGGTCAGTCGGGGTACCGTCGAACTCGCCCTCACCAACGGCCAGCAGAATCTTGGCGATGTTGGTCGACCGTAGGTTGTCCGGGGCCTCGTAGGGCGCCTTGGGCTTCTTCTCGCCGCCCTTGGCGCCAGTGACGGCAGGTTGAAGTGCTGCGCCCATGCTTTCCTCCGGGCAAAAAAAAGCCCGCAATCTGCGGGCTTGATTTAGTTTGTAATCGATATTTTGACTGATGATTCCGGAACCCCATAACTTGAGGCCAATCGGAGAGTTGCCTCTTTCAGGCTCAGGAAACCTGGCGACTCGCTGGGTGGGTTGCCCTCAGGAGAAGGAGCTCCGGCTTTTTGCCAGATTTCCTCCTTAAGCGTGGCGTAATACTTAGAGCCGACATAATCCAGCTCAATCAAAGACTGGAGTTCACGCGAAGTGCCAGTAAGTGCCCAATACCCATCTAGCTGAACCTCAACGGCCTCCACCCCTGGTTTTATACTGCAGCTGCTTACCCTCGCCAGCCACTTAAAGCGTTTCGGCGCTTCAAAAGGGTCAATGTCGGCCAAGAGCAGGAATGGAAAGTCCAATTTCTGCGGGACATAATCCAGCCTGACTATGCCAGACTTTACGTAGGACGCTGGAAATCCTTCATCTGATAGTACTATCGCGCGCATACTGCCTCCTTTTTAGAGCGCAACAGTACCTAGCTTTTATCCTCCGCGTAAATCGACGCCGAGATAATCGCCCCACCCCAGCGGCGCTCGCCAATGCAGATCGGCACCGGGTTGCCGGATGCCGTGGTGTTATTCGCGCTGCCGAAGGCATAGGACGGCCTGTTCTCCGGCGCTGCGCTCTGCGACAGCCCCTTAGCTTGCGGGCTGAGCATCTGGATGACGCCACCAAGCGCCATGGCCGCACCGATCTGCATCGCCCACGCCTGGCCGGTGACAGCGCCGGCAACCACCATGACCACGCCGACGATTGTCTGCAGCAGGCCGCCGCGCTTGCTTCCACCGATCACCGGCACGATCCGCAGCTCGCGGACACCGCCGCGCTCGAAGTCCTCTAGACCGACATTCTGCCGGTTCCGGAAGACCGCGAAGCGCAGGCCCATCCCGTCGAGACGACGTATCTCGTCTTCAAAGCCAGGTAACGTGGCCTTCAATGCGCTGAACGCCTCCCATGTGTCACGGCTCTCAAGTTGCCGGTGATGAGTGCGGCCAAATTTCTGTGCTAGGGAGCCCGAAAGTTTGATGATGGTCATTGGGGCATGCATGATTGACAACCCAGCCATGATTTTCTCCTGGCAATAAAAAACCGCCCTGAGGCGGTTTGGTTATAGGCAGCCTTTCACTGCCTCAATTCTTCGGTTCTTCCGCCATTCCATCAAACCTGACTGAAAGTACAAGCTGACTTTTGTTGCCCCCGCTGCCGCATTGAAGTCGGCGAACTCAATCTCGCCTGCGCTGATGACTGTCCTCCCGCCACCGGCTAAAGGCTGGATTGCGGCACCATAGTGAGCGCCAGCAAGCGATTGGTTCTGCCAAGCGAACAGGACGCACTCAGAAACCTGCTCAACAGATTTCGGGGTGCTGGCAGAAAAAGCCGGACCGTTAGCACGCTTTTCGTTCATCGAAGCGCATCCAGCAAGCAGCGCAAGACCCAACATCGCGAGCTTGAAACGCATGCCATTCCCTCCATTGAAATGACCGAATGTATCAGCCCATCTGGCCAGGCATCCAGTCTGGATGGAAAGCCAGTACCGGGCCAAGGCCTTGGCGTAGTAGCGTTGTGCCTTGAATGAACCGCTCGGCTTGGAGCCACTATGACTTCATTGCTTTTCTATACGGATGACAACGAAGCCACTGTCGTAACTGACACCCTGATAGCTACAAAGACGGAAGAATTGCTCGGGTTTGCGAACAAGGCTATTTACATTGAAAAGCTCAGACTAATCTGCGCGGGAACCGGCGCCGCAGAACTTTTCACTCGCTGGATCTCGTTCATGAATAAAGAGAGTCGTGCCTTTGATGTAGATTCTCTCAACCATCAAGCCACCAAGCGACTTCAATCCATCTGGAGCGAAATGCAGCGCGAGACCCCCGCCTTCGCGAATTACACAGCAACGGTCTACCTGTTCGGGCTGTCCAACGATACTGGCCTTATTCATAGTTATGTCTACCGATCTGAGAGTGGTTTCGTTTCATCCCGGCTAGCCCACGGCCTAGCAATGAAACCTGCAATCACGCCAGACCAGCTAGAAGGCGTGGAGTACAGAAATTTTCCAGCGTCTAGCAAAGAGATTATGCGTAGGCAGGCCGAGCTTGAATGCTTGAAGCCCAAAGGCGATCGGGTTCTCATAGGAGGTGACGCAAATGTCATCACTCTGACCCAAGCCGGATGTCAATTTTCTCATCTAGGGCCGCTGGGCATCGATTTGCCACATTGAAGAATGCGCACATGAAGCAGCAATGTCACCTCGCATCGCGATGACGCAGCACCAGGCGGCCCCGGTCATGCCATGGGCCGCCGTAGATGATGATCTCGGACGGCCTGCCGTACAGGTGGTGTAGCAGGAACGGGCCGGGGCCGTACAGGTCTGCTTGCTCGCCGGGCATCTTGGGATCGCCGCCGAGGTAGATGCCAGCATGGTTCGGGTGCACCGTCCGGCCAACGGCCATGACGATCATGTCGCCGCGCTCTGGCCGGTCGACCTGGTAGAACCCGGCAGCCTCGTAGGCCTGTTCGTACAAGCTTGGGCCGGCGGCCTGCTCCCACCAGCCGTCCTCGCGGGTGTAGGCCGGGAACTCCAGCCCCCACTCGCGCTGGTACCAATCGGCGCAGACCTGCCAGCAGTCCCAGGCACCGTGCACGAAGGGCCGGCCCAGCAGCGGCGTTTCGCCGGTCGGCGTGATCGTGCGCAGGTCACCCTCCGGCCAGGACAGGATGTGCCATGGCAGTCCGGTGGCTTCACACATGGCCAGGTCACGCGGCGAAGGCCTGCTGGTGGCGTCCGGGTGCGAGTGCACGATGCCGATCACCTGGCCCTTGTCTTCCGCCTCGGCGTACTGCTCCGGCGCGATGCGGAATTCCTCGGTCGGTTCGGTGGCCACGTTGATGCAGGGGAAGTACACCTGCTTGCGGCCCACGGCCAATATCAGCCCGCAACACTCGCGTGGGTACTCCGCCGCGGCGTGCTGCTGCACGGCGGCGAGGATATGTTTCAGCATGATCAGCTCCTGGCGATCAGGGAGACGGCTGGGAAGCCGCCGAAAGGCAGCTGGTTGCCCTGGCCAAAGCGCGCAACACACCCGGTATCCAGGCAGCCGTTGCACTGGTCCTTTGCGGGGTCGTCCGTGGGGTTGCCGTCGAAGTCGAAGTACGGCCCCATGTACTGGCAATTCCCGCCCCTATAACCGCCTGTCATGGCCCAATGGCACAACTGGGTCATCTGGCGGCCGATACTCTCGCCGCCGACGTCGCCCGGGCTGGCCAGCTCCCACGACACCGTCGCGCCGTTCTCCGACACCTTCTGGTCGATGTACCAGACCTCTGTGCTCTCCTGGGTAGGATCAGCCTCAGGGTTGCCGGCGGGGAAGTTCACCGGGTCCAGGTACCGCTTCAGGGTCTGCCGGATCGTCAGCTTGAACTCGAGCAGGTTGTCGAAGGCCAGGCAGAGGGCGGTGATCCGGCCATTGACGTTGCCGACCGAGATCGTCGGCCGCACTGCGGTACCGTCCGAGTTCGCCTCGATGCCCTCGATCTGCATCGGCCAGGCGTCGTACTCGTTGCCCTGCCACCAGATCGACTTGGCCGACAGCTGGTCGGCATCCACGCCGGCCGCTGCCAGCTCTGCGGGCGAGTGTGGGATCGCGTGCCCGTGGAAGCGCAGGATGTCGGCGCCCCAGTCCGAGCCGTCGAGCTCGAACAGCAGCACCTCGCTGCCCGGCTGGAGCAGCTGGATGTCTTTGATCAGGGTCATGGTGATTCCTTACGGGTGGAAGGCCCGCTGGAAGGTGGCGGTGACCTTGAACTGCTCGCCGCCCATCGGGGTCGGCTTGGGATCGACGCAGGTGAACAGGCCAAGCTCGCCGAGCGGGGTGCTCCAGAGGAACGCCTTCGCGCCGGCGTGCCGGTCGAAGAAGGCCATGACCTCCAGCACCCGCGACTTCCTGCCAGTGATGGTCACCGGGTAGCTGTCTTCCTTGTTGTTCGGGCCGTCGCCAACGACCTGGCGGTATCCACCGCCGAAGCGAGACTCCCGCACCCGGTACTGGATATCGGGGGTCTCGCCGCGTTCAGTAGCCCAGCGAAAGGTTTCAATCGACATAGAGATCTCGGTAAGATTCTGACTTTCAGCCAAGGAATGAGGTGCTACATGAAACTGACGCTTAAGAGCTTCAGCCTCTACGACGTCGATTCACCGAACGAACCGACCAAGATTGGAGCGGAGCTTGATGTGAACTTCGACCGCAGCCACGGTCAGATAGGCGGCCGAATCGGCCTCACTTTCCCCCATGAAGGCGCTGAGCTCTTGACCTTCAAAGAGGTGGAAAAGCTGGCAACGGAAAAGGTGCTGGCCGCACTCTGACATTATCGACGCTGCATGGTCCTGCCAATGGCGCCATCAGGACGCAGGTCCATGCTCAAGAGCTTCCGGTACTTTGCCTCTACGAGTGCGCCGATCTCCTTGCCAAACTGGTCCATCATCGGCGCCTTCGATTCGACCTGAGTAGATCCGTCACTGTTGATCGTGATCGATACGCTGACCGGCGCCGCTACAGCGGCCGCTGAGTCGCCACCAGCTCTTCCCAGGGCGCGCACCCCAAGGTTTCCATCCGGCGCCCGGGTCAGCGGCATGATCGCCTCCGGCCCCGCTTCACCGAACACGCCTGCCCCCTTCGCGAACGCGAAGAACTGAGGCGTGCTGTGCACCTGGTTGCTGAAGTGCGACAGGCTCGGCGAGTCGTACACCCCGCCCTTGGCATTGGGCACAAAGGAGCCCTCGCTGAATCCGGTCATGGTCCCCTCACCCACCGCCGAAGCCCCACCGCCGAAGAACCCGCCAATGGCCGACCCAAACAGGCTGCCGGCAATGCCGGTGATCGCCTGCCTCGTCGCAATCCTGGCCATGTCCGCCAGCACCGACTTGGTGAAGTCGGAGAACGACAGCTTGCCGGTGATGGCGAAGTTCGCCACCGCGTCCTCCATGCTGGAGAAAGCGTTGCTGAACAGCGTGCGGGTTTGGCCGGCGACATCTCGGGCCTGTTCCAGGTAACTGCTGAACGCAGACGATGCCCCGTTGCGCCAGTCACCCTGCGCCGCCGTCATGGCGTCGTAGTTGGCGACTGTAGTTTCCTGTAGTTCCCGCTCAGTCTTCTTCAGGGCTGCCAGCTTCTGGTTGTACTCGTCGAGGCTCATTCCGCGTGAGCCGTCGCCGTACTGGTTGGCCAGGTCCAGGCGCTGCTGGTTCATGCGGTCGGTGATGCCGTTCTGCTGGTCCTGCAAGGCGCGCTGGCGGTCGCCAAGGCCCAGGCCATCGGCAGCTCGCTGCCCTTGAAGCCTCAGGGCCTTGACCTGCTGATCAAGGGCATCGGTATAGGTCTGCACCGCCCTCGCCTGCTTGGCCAGGCGGCCCTGCTCATTGGTGGCGAGCACGGCTAATTCCGAATCCGCATCCTTCTGCGCCTTGACCATGGCGGCCCGGGCATCGGCGATCTTCTGGTCAAGCTGAATGCGCTGCTGAGCGTTGGTGCTGCTCCGACCTTTGGCGTTCTCCAGGGCCTTGATTTCAGATTCGTAGGCGTTGGTGATCTCGGCCTTCTGCTGCTCGATGATCGCGGCGCGCTGAGAGGCGTACGACTCCTGCGAGATGATCCCGGCCTTCTGCGCCGCATCCAGCTCCTTCTGGTGGTTCTTGTACTCAGCCAGGATGGCGCTCAGCGCGTTTTTCTGGTCGTTGAACCCGGAAAGGTCGAGCGATGCTGTTCGGCCGGCAGGGTCCTTGAACTGCTTGGCAATGTTCGCTTCCGTCCTAGCGATCCGGTCAGGTGCGAGCCTTTCATCGTCAGGATGTTTTTTGCGGATGTCGTCGAGTTCTTTCCTGTACTCCTTGAGGGCATCGGCGCGCTTCTCAGCGTTGGTTCTGGAGGACTTCTCCCTAGCATCGACCTTGTCCATGGCAAGTGTTGCCGCCCTCTGTTGCCTGACGTCCAGCTCACGGGCCTTCGCAATCGCATCCAGGGTGTCCCGCTGCTGAATCAGCCCTTTCAGCTCAAGGCTGGCGTTAGTGAGTTTCTTCTGGGCATCGGTATCGTCAGCGTCGGCATTCACAGCGCTCTGCGCTGCAGCGACCCGTCGCTGCATGTCGACGATCCGACTCGCGATGTCCTGATCCCGGCCAACATCTCTGAGCGCGTCGACAGTTGCGGCGACCTCGCCTTTCAGCGACTTCCACCCGCGCTCCCACAGAGACAGGCTCTCTGTGACCTCTTTGCTGCGGTTCTTGATGGTGTCGACGTAGGTGTCGGTCAGCAGCTTGGCTGCCCCAATGGTGTCGCCTTGCTCTTTCAATGCCAGGATCTGCGAGTAAGTCGCCGCAGTCAGGAAGCTGTATTGGTCGTTTAGATCCTTCGCGGCGGCCACTGGGTCCTTGCCGATTTTGACGAACTCAGCGACGGTTTCCTCGACCGCCCGACCAGTCGCCGAACGCCACTCGAGAGCGGCCTCTGTGATCCCGACGAAACTCTCGGAAGCGACTTTGCCGCTGTCCGCCAGCTTGGTAAGCACTTCGGACGCAGCAGCAGTGGTTCCAACAGTCGCCGCAACCTCGCGTGCCATGCCGGAAAGCCGGTCGGAGGTTGTGCCAGCGGCATTACCGGTCGTGATCAGCGCTTTCTGGAACCTGACAGCCTCCTCACTCCCCGAGTAATAAGCGTATCCCAGTGCACCAGCCGCTGCTGCTGCTACGGTGAACGGGTTCACCAATCCCAAGACATAGCCGCCGAGAGCTTTAACGGCGGGACCAATGCCGCCAAAGCTGTCCCGCAATTGGCTACCCTGCTGAAGCAAAACCTGCATGGGCGCCTGGCCGGCCTGCAATGACACCACGATGTCACTGAACTGCATCGGGACCATGCGCAGTGCTGCAGCGGTCTGCTTGGCCGTCATGCCGGTTCTGTTCAGTGCAGCATCAGCGCCGCCCAAGGCTGTGCGCGCCTGATCGATCTTCGCCTGGTACTCGCCGAACGTCTCCGCATCAAGCGCACCACTGGTGCGGAAGCCCTTCAGCTTCTGCTCCATCTGGTCCAGCCGGCTCATGGCAGCCACGGTCGGGTCGATCTTGCCGAGCAGTTCCTCAAGCGCCTGGCCTTCTTCCCGATGCGCGCCAGCGGCCTTCTTCGCCGCCTCCGCCTGGCGCTCCTCCGTGGCGATGAGGGCCTGGGACCGGCTGTTGATGGCTGCCTGACGGCTGGCACTGTCCGACAGCACAGCATTCGCCTTGGCGGTGACTTCGGCGCTTTGCTCGGTCGCCCGGTTAAGTGACTGGACGTATTGGCTGGCCTCCAGCGAGGCCTTGGCCACGGATAAAATCCTAGCCTGCTGCTCATCGGCAGACTCGGCGGCGCGCCGACCAGCCTGGGCGCCGGCATCCGTTGCACTGGTGAGCGCCTCCTGCACCTTGCCCGCCTGCGCGGCCTCGGTCCGGAACGACCCCATGTTCGCTGCGGCACTGCTGAACGCCGTGGAGGCGCTGGTGACAGCGCGCCCCACGGTGGCCATCTGCTGCGCCAGTTCGGTCTGCTTGGCGTTAAGAGCCTGCAGCTCCTGAACGATCTGCCGGGTGTCACCCTGCAGACTGCCGAGCGCTGCCTCCCAGGCGCGCCCAGTTCGTCCAGCTGACTCCTCGCTGCGCTTGCCGGCGTCCGTTAGCTGATCGAGGTTGTCTTTCGCCTCAACGGCATCGCCGGAGTCGATCTGTAGGCCAAGGGAGGCGATGGTGGTCATGTTTTTCTCCGGGCAACAAAAAACCGCCCGAAGGCGGTTTAATTATTCATGCTGCACTCTGCTACCCCGTCTGGAGGTCGCTGCCGCAGTGCTTGCATTTGATGGCAACTGCCAAGATTTCTTCGCCGCAGAGCGGGCAATCTTTTTTAGGTTTCGTCCCGCTCAAGCTCTCTGAAGCCGTTACAGATTCTGACCGAGGAAAACCTGAAGCTTCAGCACGCTCTAAAGGAGTGGGTCTCTTGAACGCCCATACCAGAGCAGCTACCCAGCCGAGCAAGCTCCATCCCAAAAAGAAATTTAATGCAGCGATGGCTGGTAGATTGTTGCTTTTGCGCAGCCAGGCCTCGATCGTCGGAAGCATATAGAAAGCGGGTATGAACACCGCTCCACTGAACGCCACGAGAGTACCAAAAGCATTCAATCCTCCACGCTCCGTTCCCATTGCGTAGCTATAGAAGGCTAGAAAGCCCAGAACGAGTAGTCGGACGACAAACATTCGAACCCCTTATACGCTGACCATGGCCTATCCATGGCTAATGACAGGATGCTATCACCATCCGCATGACCTAGGACAAGCCAGCACCAAAACCCCGCGCTGGCGGGGTTCGGCTTTGATCGAATGATTACCGCGAGAGACCGTGCGCCACGACCTCTGGCATTTCAGCCTGGAGCTTCTCGGCCAAGCGCTTCAGCGGCTTTGCCACTGACTCCTTCCAGAGGATCTGCTGCACAGGCTTGCCGTCGCTGTGCTTCTTGCCAGTGTCGGTGATGACGGCGTGCTCCTTGCCATCCGGCGTGACCTCCCAGCGTTTCTTTCCGGGCTTGTAGATCACATGATACTGCAACCCACACTGCGCCAGCAGCTTGTTCATGCTGGCAGCGCTCATGCCGAACTTCGCGCCAAGTTCGGTCGGGGTGTAGTTCAGTTCCTGGGTTTCGTTGACCAGGCGCTTCACACCGGCCATTTCCATCAGGTCCACCCCAATAGCGGCGCGCACCATGCTGTTGGCGCTCAGAATTGCCTGGTTGCCCTCAAGGCCCAGGCTCTCGGCGATACGCTTGGCGGCGTCAAAGTTGTCAGCAGCGACCGGAAGGCGCCGCTCCTGAGGAATCTCGGCATCATTGGCGGCAACAGAGTCGAATGTGCGAATCACGCGCAGGCTGAATGTTGGGCTGACCCACATTGCGTAGGCGTAAACCAGCTCCTTGCAAGCATACGTTCCTGGCGACCGCCCGCCCCGGACAATCCTCAAAGCAGGAATTCCTGCTTTGCCAATTTCCTCAATCAGCTCTTGAGCCTGCTGGTTCTCGGTCCACAGCGATGGCTTGTGCCGATTCTCGCCGCCGGCCGCCCGATGGAAGTCGTTCAGGCTGAATCGGCCATCATAGTCTTGGTGAATCTCGATACCCGCGATCATCAGCGCGCTCATGCTGCAGCCCTCCCTTTCGGCGCATCCACCGCGTAACGCTGAGGCTCTTCCATCACCCGGCCCAGGCCTTTCACAAACGAGGTGATCTCCCGCAGCTTGTTGCGGTAGGTGCGAAACTCCCACCAGGCGCCACGGATGTCGAAGCCTGCCTTCTCCAGATCCCACAACAGGCTCTCAAGAGGCGTGGTGCCGTCACGCGTATCGCGGATGTCGTCGAGTATCACGTTCAGCCATGCCTGCTTTTCGTTGCGAACGGTCAGCATGCCATCGCGCAAAGCTGCCAGGGCCTCGATTGGGTAATGGATGTTTAGCGGCAGCTGGAGCTGGGGTGGCTCCTTGGCGATAAACTCGCCCTCCAGCACGTTGTAAGCCGCTATGAAGTTACAGGCAGCCTCGAACTGTCCAGCCGGGATCAACTCGGTGCGCGGCACGTTGAAGCGGGTGTGCAATCGGTTATGCATGGTCAGCGCGAAGCTTTGACGCTTGTCTGCGGCGATCGCTTTGCCCTTGTCCCTGATGAGGCCCTTAATGACGCTCAGTTCGCTCATGCCGATCAGCTCGTCAATGAGGGTTGGCATCTTGGCCTGGGCGTCTTCGTAGCGGCCAGTCTTACGGATAGCTGGCAGCACATCACCGGCAAGCCAGATCTGGAAAGGGAGGGCTTTGGGCTTGTCGGATCGCCCAAGCACAAAATACAGGCCTTGCTCGGAAATCATCAGTGTTTGCTGAGTGCCGCCAGGGGTGTGCAACCGATGAACACCCTTCCAGGCATCAGGTACGTGCGACATAGCACGAGAAGGCTTGTAGGTTTCTGCATACTCCAAGGAGTCGAGAACATCCTGCGCGGCAAACCAAGGCTCGCCGGCGATCAGTAGCGTGCGAACCTGATGCTTGCCGAAATTGAACGGGACCACGTTTGTGCTATTATTCGCCATGACGATTTCTTCTCCGAAGTTGATCTCGTTTACCGAAGCCCTGACGACTCTCACCTCGTCGGGGCTTCTTCGTTTCAGGCTGCTGCCTGCTTGCTCTGCATTTCTCGCCACCTCAGCCCCTCCTCTATCAACAAGCCCAGCTCAGCATTGAGACTTCGGCGATTTGCTCCAGCCTCCCGCTTTGCCTTTTCTTTGAGCTCATCCGCAATCCGCAAGCTGTATGGTGCGACCTGGTGTGCGTCTCTCATGATCTCCTCCTTGGTATGTGGATTCATGTTGACGTCACAGAAAGATGACGTCAAGTGGATTCTTGAATCTTTTTGAATGCACGAACAGAATCTCTGTTCAAATCATTGCGCCTTGGAAAACCATGACTGACCGCCACATCCTTCCCCCATACTCATTGCGGATGCCGGCAGACCTGCGTGAAAAGCTGGAATCCTCCGCATCAGAGGGCAAGCGCAGCCTTAACGCAGAGATCGTCGCTCGACTGGAGGCGAGCTACGAGTACGTGCCGCATTCTCGCGCTATCTCACTGGAAGATGGGGTGAGCGAATTACAGGCTATGGACCACCAGCGGGTGATTCTTGGCCAAATGAAACTGGCAAAATTCCAAGTCAGATCCACTCTGCTGAATGAGATTGAAATCGCTGAGAGCCCCGAGGACAAAACCGCTCTCCAAGCCGCACTAACTGCTACAAAGGCCGAGCTGGATGCGATATGGGAGCAGGAGCGCGAACTTGCAGAGAAATATTATGAGCTGCGAGCCCAGCTAACTATGAATTCTAAGGCCCCGAAAGACGAGTAACCCCAAGCCCGGCCAAGCGCCGGGCTTTTCGTTTCCGCTCTCCGACAAGCGCCACCGGCCCCCATTTGGTCTACCCTTACCCTCCCCAACCACTCACATGAAGGGTGCGAAGATGCCCGACGATGAGAAGCGGAGATTTGCCGAGGCGCTGGAGCACTGGGCGGAAGCTGTGGATGCGATCCGCGCCCGGGATCGGGCCGAGGCCATTGCCAAGATCGAAGAGCTACGGAGCATGCATCTGATGCGGGCTTTCCACACCAGCGCGCTATGGGAGCACTATGCGTGGAAGCGCCGGGGCCCGGGGTGACCACAAACACGGACCGAAGCCAAGCGCCAGCCGTCGGGCATTTGTTTTCCCTTCCGCACCACCTGCAGGGCGTATAGTCCCCAGAGATATGGGGCGCAGTAACGTGCTTCGTAAAAGGAAGGAGTACGAAGCATGAGCGCCGAGTCCAAGCGTATCGCCGCCTTAGAACAAGCGTTGTATGCCGCACTCTCAGCATCTGAACAATACGGGATCAGCGCTGACGATATGCGCCTGAAAGCAATTGCGGGGCTGTCACTGAGCCCAACCTGGGGTTGGGTAGCCGATGACTCCACGGCCGATGCCGAGGTAGAGCTCACCAGCGCAGTCAGAATGGTCCGTGAAAAAAACAGTGGCCCAAATTAAAAGCTCTGTACATGGCAGTGCATCGCTGATGACCCAAACAATGAAGCGGACTGTCAAGCTTTGCCTAAGCGGCAATTTCGCGAATGCGCGATAATGCTTCTGTGGCAGGTGGGATAACGGCCAAATAGCCACAGCGGCGGACGGTAAACGACGACTGTCTCTACCCAAAGGTGACTTCCAGGGCGCCGAAACGCCCCGGCGTCGTCAGCCCGAACTTCAATCAGCGCTGCTGAATTTTTTCGTATCGATAGCGGGTGCGACAAACTCCGGGCCATCACCAGCTGCCCGCCACCGCACATTAGTAATTCCGTAACGCTCAGCCATAGGACGGCTGACCTTCTTGATCTTGTGCTGACCAAAGCGCGGGATTATACCCACTCCAGCATCACAGCTCGCCCAGTGCCACGCCTCAACATTGTCCATCCGTTCAAGTCGGATTATGAAGGTGCGGTACTCACCGCGGATCTCATACTCGATCACATACAACTGCTGCCCTGCCATCAAGCCATCTCCTTTCTCAGTCCACGGCTGATGGAGTACAAATTGAACCAAAAAATTCATTCGGAATTGGTGATCCCTGGGGGGTGAAACAGCGGCACCGATTAGCTATACGCTGGCGTGCTAAACCGTGATCTGTCACAGCAATCATTCGTAGAGGATGGGCACATCCATAATGAGCAATTTTGTCATCATTTCCGGCTGCTCAGGCGGAGGCAAATCCACGCTTCTCTCCGAGCTTCAGCGACGCGGATACGCCGTGATCGAAGAGCCGGGGCGGCGCGTCGTGCAAGAGCAAATACATACTGGAGGACAAGCGTTGCCATGGCTCGACATGGAGGCCTTTTTGCGGCGCGCAATCAATGTAGCTCTGGATGACTATGCCAATGCACCAGCCTGCGGTTCTCACTGGGTGTTCTTCGATCGGGGTCTAGTTGATGCAGCTGCGGCCCTTCAAGCGCTGACCGATGAGCCCCTACTCGACAAATTACGTCAGCAGAATCGCTACCATCCACACGTTTTCCTGACGCCGCCATGGCCCGAAATCTACGTGCAGGACGATGAGCGTCGCCACGACATGACTGCCGCTCTGCGTGAATATGAACGGCTCCAGACAACTTATCCTTCTCTAGGCTATTCGGTATCGCTGGTGCCCAAAGTTTGCGTGGCCGAGCGTGCTGACTTCGTGTTGGCCTCTTTAGGGCTCACTGACCAGCCGGCTGGCTACTGACTACCTTCGGACGTGAAAAGCCCAGCGCATGGCTGGGCTTAATTTCTTGCCCTCGGCTGTCAAACACAGGCCGCGACTTTCTTAGTCGGACCTTCAACGGCGATCTGCCTGGCGCGACCTACGCCCCAGGCAAGAGCTCGAGTCATAGTCTCACCAGGTCGAGAATCAAAGGCTTCCTCGTGCACCGCTTGCCCGGTGGGGCCATAAACTCCGAAAAACAACTGTGTGCTACCCGTTCGCGACAGCCGTACCTCAACTTCTATTGAGGTTCCATCGTCGAGCGTTTCATCGTGATCCCGGTGGTGCAAGGTGGGATCAGCCCATTTCCAAAACACGTCCCCACGTATCTTCATGCCGTCCTCCTTTGACTTTGGTCTATGCGTGAGTGCTCTCCCACCATAGCGGTGTGAGGTACGTACACAAGACTTTGGCGCCAAAAAATCTCAGCAACCCGACAGTCGGAACGGCTTCCTCTAGTGCTGCTCATGCTTCCACTGGAGGCCGCTAATGCAAGCGAAGCGGATTGTTCCTGTCCGCCGTCCGCTCTGCAAAGGACGCCTAGTCCGGATCTTTAGCGCCTCCTCTGGAGGTTTTTGCATTGTTGCTCTGGATAAGGTTCCCGCCCACATGGTTTTGGTGTTCACGACTGATCGCCGAGATCTTTCAGTGAAGGTCGGGCCGAGAAGTTGGTCAATTGACCAAGTTGGTGGCACAATGTCGCGGAGCACGTCTACTTCGCGTGCTTCGCGTCACTTTGAAGAAACGCTAGTTGTCTCCCGTAATGGTCGTAATGGCGCGCCTCCCTGCTCCTCTTAGGGCGTCTACTGATCGTCCTTGCGTTCCCGCTACCGGTAGTTCGTGTGACTGTTGTGATGCTCCGTCGTCGCGATAAAAAACGCAAAATCGCTTCGACTAAGGGGCTGGGGAATCTGGGGGTTGCTTTCTGAAACTAGATGGTGCTTTCGAATACAGCATGCACAGTACTAACTGATGAGGAGTCGAATTTTGACCATCCAACCCGTAAACGTACAAGCCAGCTACACGCCTGCCATCACTTTGACCGCTTGCTCGGGGCCTTTCGGTATCTTTTGGGAGGTCAAGGGACCTAGCCATCAAGGCCATATCGTGATCGAGACGTGGGCTCATGATGATGGGATGCCACCTCGCGGCAATGCACTGGCTCACCTCAACCGTTTCATGAATCTGCATCGGGAGGACTTTGGGCACGGGGAGGCTTGGGCAATGGTCCCCTTCGACTATCAAGACAACGCTTTCGTAGCCGTGAGAACGGATGATGATCTTGGGCCAATACTCGGGCTGTGATAACCAGCGGTGGTACGGGCCATCATCTTTGATGGCTGCCAGCCCACTGCGCAGCGCTTGAGCAATAGGGTTGCTGAGCTTATTGGCTTCATAGCGAAATGTCCTGCAGATGGACGGCAGGATCTCTTCTGTGA
The DNA here is from genome assembly GCF_026343815.1 of Pseudomonas sp. BJa3. NCBI lineage: Bacteria > Pseudomonadati > Pseudomonadota > Gammaproteobacteria > Pseudomonadales > Pseudomonadaceae > Pseudomonas > Pseudomonas sp. BJa3. The sequence goes on from NZ_JAOXMC010000030.1 coordinate 15,870, forward strand.
CCTGTCGGAAGAGACAGGGTGACGGAGCGTAGCCGGTGCACTTGCAACTCAGTGAACAGCCACGAGTTGAATTCTAGAGTGAGCCCCTTCCTTAAACGATATCCAAGAAACGCTTCACAAATTCCATGGTCCTCCGAAGCACCCACACTCAGTGAGGCCTGAGGATCTTCCAGGCCAGCGGCCTTAGCGGCCTCAGCTACCGAACCACCAAGATCAGCTTCATGCTCAGCGTGCCTAGCCAGAACATCTAGCTCGGCGCCCATGAACTCGTTCTTTTCAAACTTCATTTCAGCGGTAAATGGATCGCCCTACGAACACAAGGCAATTATGACAATTATCACCAGCACCTCTGACCTTGCCCGAGCGATCCCGGGAAGGCGACACAATGAGCTGCGTTCTACCTTCGTTAAGGTGTTTTCCGACTTGGTCGCTAAGGGCGTTTTGAGGATAGACCGCAACGGACCTGACGCTTTGGCTAACTGGCATAGCATCATTCCCCCAGGCGAAGTGTTGGCACAGGAGACTGCCTACCGTGACGGCAAGGGTCGCCCAGGGGTTCACATTGAACTGACGTACTTGGCATGTCTGATCCTACTGGCCCGCTCACAGTCCCCAACGGATAGCGAAGCGTTGGCTGAGGCGGTTTCCCAAGCGAAGGAGGCCGCGATATAGCTACACGAGAGCTCCAGACCTGGGAGTCGCCGCTGAGCGGGACGCGATCAACCTCCTTGTCGGCCACCCATGATGGGGATTATCGCCTCACCGCCATACCCACCTTGCACACAAGTGGCGCTGCTTCATACTGTTTTCATGCGGATGAACGTGGCAGTCTTTGCCCTAATCCGCCGCTTCAGCCATCACGGCCAGTGCTTCGTGTTCCATGATGCGGAGATCGGGAAAAATGTCAGTGAGTTCCCGGCGCTTGATTCCAAGCATCGACGCGACCGCGGGGATGGCTGTGTAGTCCAGACCCGAAGGCCCGCCCTGACCCAGGCGCCACTGTGTGCCCAGTGCCTCGAATACTCGGATGGCCGGCCAGGCATCTGACCAAACCTCCAACTCTTCCTCGGGGAGGTCGGCCAGGGTCAGGCCAATGGCCGCCAGCTGCTCGGCGGACGGGCCGCGCTCATACAGCGCCCGAGCCGCCGCCCTCAGTTTCCCAAGCGGGCCGGGTTGTAGGCCGCCTGGTAGGCATCGGTCACTGCCTTAGGCGCGCCGGTGCAGGTGCGCACCAGTTCGACGATCGCCTCCTGGCTGAACTCGTCCTCCAGATCCCACCCGGTGATGATCTCGCCCAGCTGCTCGGCCTGCAGGGTGATTTCACCAGCGGTGACTTCCTCCCAGCTCGCACCATCCTTCTGGGCCTTTTCTGCCCAGGTGTCGCGCGCTTTGTTCCAGCGGTCGAACATGCTGGCCAGGGTGACGCGATCCATGTAGCGGAACTGAAACTCCACTGGCGCCGGCTCGCCTCCAATGCGCGGAACCTGAACCACGGCGGTGAACGTCGGATTCTGCGCGATCTTGATCTTCGACATGGGCTCTCCTTAGGCGCTGTAACGGGTCGGACGGCCAGACAGGCCGACGCTGATGGTGCGGGTCATCAGCTGGTTGCGCTCCATGGTCGGGGTGCTGGTGATGCTGACGTAGCCAGGCATCAGGATCTGACCGCCGCCGGGAAGCTTGAGGCGGATCACCGTCAGTTCCTTGGAGTCGTCGTAGCCCTCCACCACCGGCACGTACAGCGCAGTCGGCTGGTCCTCGACCGTCACCGACACACTGATCGGGTTGCGGTTGGTCGGGAACTGCAGGTCATCGTCGTTCTCGAGGTATCCGACCGTGAGGAACTGCTGCTCGCCGCCGGATACGGTGAAGCCGGTCACTTTCGAGATCTGCGTCCAGCCCGACACCGGGACAACCGAGCCAACGCCGGCACCAGCGGTGTACCGGTCGGTGTTGGTGGTGTCCAGACCAGCCAGCGAGAACGCGTCGGTAGTGACGTTGGTGGCCTTGGCGGTCCGGTCGTTGATGAGGGCCCAGCCGGAGCTGATCAGCAGAATGTCGTCGGCAACGATGCTGTGACCTACCGCGCTCGCCACTGGCGGCTTGGTATTGGTCAGAGCAGTGAAAGGCACGGCGGTGCCCAGGGTGCTGGCAATCTCCAGCACAGAACCGTTCGGCAGCGGGATGCGTGCGGCCATGTGTATTTCCTCTTGGTAGCCCGCCGTGCGGCGGTGTTATGCCCCAGCGGGCGGTTGGTCCGCGATGCCGCGGTAGGTGAAGCTGACCGGGACTGTGTAAGTCGCCGGCTCGGGGATGGTGGGGCCCTGCTCTACCGGCTCGACGACCAAGCCTTCGAAGCCGTTGCGGCTCAGCTCGCTGTCGACACGGAAGACACTACTGAGCTCGTCAATCACGGCCTCGGCAGTCGCCAGCGCCTGTCCGGCCGGAGACACGATGCTGACCTGGTAGATCCCGGCGTACTCGTAGGCCTCACCGCCCAAGTAGCGGCAGGTGGCGCTGGCCGGGAGCAGAAAGGCGCGCAGGTAGGTTTCGTCGGGGCCTGGCTCGAAAGCCTGCTCGAAGTTCGCCACCCTTATGGGTCGGGCAAAAGCCCAGGCCGCCAGTTTGATCTCGATGGCCTGACGGGCACGTGCATGGCTCATACGCTGTTGTTCCTGATGGCTTCGTCAACGATCCGTTGGAAGTTGGCCAGGGTAACCCTGACCATGCCGGCCGGGGCCTGGGTTGAGTGGCCGTATTCCAGCGGCACCGCGTACGCCAGGTTGTTCACGATGTAGGCGGTCTGGCCGATGGTTAGCGCCTGCACCTGAGTGATGAGCGCGGTAATGGCTTCACTGCCCGATGGGTCGATACGGTCTAGCTCTTCGGTCGCAGGCGAGTCGATGGAGAACTGCCAGTTACCCCGGAACCGCCCACCGACATAGCCCTGGCCTGCTACCAGGCCATTGGTGGCGAAGTTCTGCTCGCGCTCGGTCTTGGTGAGGGGCTTGGCATACTTCACGCCTTTGCGCAGATTGCCGGCCTTGGTGAAGTTTTCCTGGTTCAAGTTGATCAGTGTGTTGCGTACCGCGACCTTGAAGTCGTAGTCATCGGCAGCCCTAGTCGCCTTTGCCCGGTGTGCAACGTTGGCCGCCCAGAGCTCGGGATTGCCTACCGGCGACATGCGGATGACGCTACTGCCGATTTCGATCACGATCTCGCGGAAGGTGGCGTCCAAGGCTTGCTCCGCCTGCTCGGCGAATGCCCGAATTGCCTCAGCGAAGACACCCTGCTGGCCACCGTATCGCTGGGCCATATGTGAGCCGCGCGCCATATCATTTCCTCAGCTGGACGGTCCAAGTCGCTTGGGCAGGGTCCTGAGACACGTTAAGTGCGCGGTAGCCGCTCACCTGGTCGCCGATCTTGGGCAGCGCTGGGACATCGGTTACAGCGCCTGCCTGGACCTCGAACAGTTCGTTCTGGAGGACCAGGAGCTTCACGTCCTCGGTCTGGATGCGCGTGCCATCGATTTCCTTGGCCAGGTAGCTGCCGAACACGGCTCGACCGGCGTAGTAAGTGGTAGAGGCCGGGACGGTGCCGCCGATCTCGGGGTCATATCCGCCCTTAACCGTGCGGCTCCCGGCTACGGGCTTCACCGCGTCGGCAAGGCCGTCTGGATCATCGAACGCTTCCGCCAGCTCGGTCTGAAGTTCTTCACGCATGCCCATGGGTCAGATCCTCTTGAGCATTATGGTGCCGGCGCGACGAGTCCATGGTGCGATGAGGTCGAGAGCGAAGTTCTCGCCGGTCGAGCGATCGACAGACCCCGCAACGTAGGTCTTGCTGGTCGAAGTACCTGACTGGGCCGACACGGTCTTGCTCTGCACCTCGCGTTGGGTGTCCTTGTAGAGCTGGCCAGCCGCAGCCAGCTTGGCCACCTGCGCGCCGGCACTCACGATGGCGTCAGGCACCGGGCTGGGCACCGGCCGCTTGATCTTGGCCGTGAGCCAGGCGTTGGCCATGGCCACAGCAAGGACCGCATCACCGGCATCAGCCCAGCCCTGGCCAAGCTTTTCGTCAACGTCAGCGACAGTGATGAAGTCGGTCATCGGCTATTCCTGCGGGATCAGGGCTTGCAGGTCGGGCTTCTTCGCGCTTGCATCGAAGTCGATGCCCTTGGCGGTGAGCCAATTCTTCAGTTCTGGCACGTTCATCTTGTGAGGGTCAGTCTCGGGGTCACCGCCGCCCTCCTCCTCGATCGCCTTGTCGATCTCCGCTTGGCTGCTGACCGAGACGTAGCCGTTCGGCGGATAGGCCGACGCCTTGTAACCCTCTGCCACCCACTGGGAGATGGTCGGCCCGTCCAGGCGCAGACCTTCCTCGATCTCACTCACGCTGATGCCCTGGCGCTGGTAGGCCTCGCTGATGTGTGGGGCATCGCCCTGCACTGACACCGAGGTAGCGCCGTCGATCACGCCGAAGAATTGGTCCAGGCGGCGATAGCAGGTGCCTCGCTCGCTGCCCGGGGTGTTGGTGTAGATGACTTTCATGCTGATCTCCTGCGCAGGGCGCCAGGCCGGCGCCCCGCATCATGGGGTCAAGGGGTGGCGGTGCCGCTGATGACCGCAGCGAACGGAACCTGCTTACGGTCGAAGACGCGCTTCCAGTTCGCTGCTGCGGCGTACTGGGCGGCGGTCGGGCTGAGGTTGCGGTTCTCGCTGCCCTGCCAGCTGAAGCCGGCCGGCTGGAGGATGTAGGTCTTGCGCTCCCACAGTACTTCGGCACCGCCACCGTTGCCGCCATCGGCTTTGCGCTGCATCTCGACCGGCATGTGCGGGTCGCCCTCGCCGTAGCCGAAGGCGCCTTGGCCGAAGAACAGCGAGAGGTACTGGCCCGGGGCGTAGGTCAGTGCGTCATCCATGAACACCGGCTTGCCCAAGTAGGTGGCCAGGATGATCTTGCCCTGCGAGTCGCGCAGGTACTCGATCATGTCCTGCTTGACCATCTGGTTCATGACGACCGAGTGCACGCCGATGGCGCCGAACATGTCGGCGGCGTCGCCGGCGGTGAAGGCGGCATCTTGGAAGGCGTTAGCACTGATCGAGGCGCCCGCATCCTTGACCATGTCGCCACCGTTCTGGGCGATGTTGGCAGCGATGATGCCTCGACCCGCGCCCATCAGGTAACGCTGCCACTGGCGGGTCCAGTAGGTGCCGAAGCGGTTGCGGATGTGCTGCATCGGCTCGGAGTTGGCCAGCTCAGCAGTCAGGTCGGAGACTCCGTAGCCTTTGTTGAGGTACAGGGTCCGGGCGCGCATGCTGCCCTGCTCGGCCTTGCCGACGGCGCCAAGATCGTCAGGGTCATCGTTGGAAATGTTCGGCGCCTCGTCGGCGTCGAGATCCTGCCAGTAGCTGATCTCAGAGGTGCCCTGGCCGTTCTTGGCGATGTTGTCCAGGGTGGCTGAGCGGGTGATGATGCCCGACTCGTAGACGGCGGTCTTTTCTGGAGAGTTCACCGGCTCCAGAGTGCCGTAGTAGTCGGCGACAAAGATGTCCGACAGTTGGGTAGATGCCATGGGTTAGGTTCCTCGGGTGGCTTGGAGTTTCTTGAACGCTTCGGGGTTGTCACGAGCCATCGCTGCACGCTCGGTCTCGGTGTACTCGCCCCATTTCTTCGTGGCCTTGCCACCGTTGTCGCCGGTCTGCCCGGCACCCTGAGCCCTTGGCCACAGGTGAGTAGCGGTTTCGCGCAGCGATTCCGCCCATTCGAGAGGAGACAGCGGGGTCTTGCCGTCCTTCCCGTACACGACTTCGCCGGCACGGTCAGTGGCGACAGGCTCGCCGTCTTCGCTCAGTTTGAAGGTGCCGCGGGCGCGAAGAATGATGTCCTCAGCGGCCTCGGGCAGCGCACCGGCCTTGATGGCGGCAGCACGGATGGAGTCAGCCAGCACCTTGTCGCTGTACTTGGCAGCGAAGGCCTCGGCCTTCTCCGCGCGCTCGTTGGCGGCCTTGACCTGCTTATCCAGGTCGGTGCGCAGGCGCTCGGTACGTCGGCTGATGACCTCGTCCAGCTTGCCCTCGGCGATCAGCTTGGTCTCTTCGTCCTGGCCAACCTTTGCCAGCAGGCCCTTGACGGCTTCGATATCCAGGCCTTCGAATTGACCCTTCAGTCTGTCCAGCTCGGTCTTGATGGTCTTGTTGGAGCCGATCAGCTCCTGGTTCTTGGTCTTGAGGCCAGAGACCTCGCCGTCCAGGAATTTCTGCACCTCGCCGCCAAGGGCTGCCTTCAGCGCGGCGGTTTGGGTTTCGTCGAGGGTCAGGCCGTGAGCGGCCGGATCGAAGTCAAAAGGCATATGGCTATCCCCTGGGGATTGATTGGCCCGCCTGGCGGGCATAAAAAAACCCGGCGCCTGGCCGGGTTCAGAATGAGGGTTATCGCTTGGGTATTCGCTCGGAGTCGGGCACTAGCACGTTCATCCGTTTGAGCATGGACATAAGACCTCCATGCAGCCCTGTTTTGGTTGCTTTCCGACGAACCAACTGAGCTTTGATCAAATGTCCAGGTCCGTTGTAGATCTCCTCGAATGTGCCATCGCGATTCATGCGAATACCGAGGTAGTAGTCGGGGACATGATGGACCGGAAATGTGAGGCTGGTCCCGAACGTCGTTTTAATCTGGACATTGCGGCCATCCTCAGTGACTGCATCGTGATGCTTGGTCAGGCCTTCATTCAGACTCAAACGGTAGGCCAGACTTGCTACAACCTCACCGATGTCTCCAACCAAGCGCCCATCAGGAGTGAAGGGCTTGCCCGGATAGGCCTCTTGAAGCATAGAGACGGCGGTGAACAGCCCCTTGAGGGCCTCTTCGATCTTCAATTGGATGGCTTGATCCATGTTAGCTCCTTGAGAAGAACCAAGATGCTACCTCAGATCCCCGCCCGCTCGAACGCTAGCGGCTCCAGTTCTTTGAGCTGCTCCAGCGTCAGAGGTTTGAAGTTCTTGTCCAGTTGCAGCGCGGCAAAACGCTCGGCCGTCAGGCCGCCATCGCGGAAGAGCTTGCCGCGCACCGGCCCAAGCGCGGCATCCTGGAAGGCCGCTGGCTGCGTTTTGAGCCACTGGTAGTAGCTGAGGCTTGCCGATACCTGCCCGCCACCATCAGCACCCACGGCTGCCCTCGTGGCAGCCTGCCCGAACAGCGCTGATAACCTGGTGATCGGCGTGATGGTCGTCCGGCAGTGAATGTGGAACGGGGGCACAGGCCCCTTGCCCATCTCGTACTCTCTGCCATCGAGGCTGCGGCACTGCACGCTGGTCTTCCGGTCCAGCGTGGCGACGATCCGATATCCAGGCACCACCTCGGTATTCGCCCTGAGCGTTTCCATGCGCGCCGTGGCGGCCACATGCTGGACTGCGGTCTGAACGACTGCCCGAGCACTCCGGTTCGTGACGGCCAGCACACCGTCCGTGAAGTTCTGCGCGGCGGTGCCGCGCACGGCCTGGGTGATCTCGGCGTTGGTCTGGCCCTGGACGACACCCATCCGGATGGCGTTGGTGACCCTGTCAGCTTCGGTTCGGGTCCATCCGTTCAGGAACGGCTTGAGCAGCTTGCCGCCATCGACGCCGGCCACCTGCAGCGGCTGCGTGTTTATCGCCGCCCTGAGAAGCGAGTCCGCCGGCATGACCGCATCGATAAGCAGCGCCTTGGCCAAGCTTCGGCCCTCGAACGCTGCTTCGTACTGCGCGATGTCCACCAGGTCGGACTGCATCCGATCGCTGAAGGCCCTGTAGATCTCCAGCAGCTTGCCGCCCACCCGCCCCAGGAACTCTTCCAGCCGGCTCCGGCCGTAGGTGGTCAGCTCCTTGCGGGTGAGCTGGTCACGAACATGGCTGTCAGCCCGGCGCAGGTAGGTCTCGAACTTCTTGACCTCGCCAGCCTTGAGCCGCTCAAGCAGTACCGAGTGTCGGCTGACCTGCTCCAGCAGCTTCTCGTCCGCCGTTTGCTCCGGTTTCGTCGCCATCGTCTTTGTCCAAGTTAACGCCGCCTGCGCCGTGGTCGTCGCCGATCAGTTCGGCCTCTTCGTCGTAGGGGTGCTCGGGAAGCTTCCCAGTAGTGAGGTATTGCCAGTAGGTCTCGGCGCTGATGGTGCCGGCCATGACGCTCTTTTGCAGTTCAGCCAGCACCTGGGCGTTGACCTCAGGGGTCACGAACTCAGGCTTGACCGTGAAGACCACCTCGTCCGGGTTGAAACCGGTCCACTCTGCGGCGTACCGAAGGGCCTGTTCGATCGCCTCTGCGGCGGTGATGACGATGCTGTGCAGGGTGGCGTGCTGGTCGTTCTGCCTGGTCTTGCGAGCCTCGCCCGATTCGGTGCCTGAGATGTCCATGACCTTGGCGCCCGCTTCGAGAGCGGCGTTCTTCTGGTCTTCCATCGCTTTGCGGACAGCTTCGATGCCGGCGCCCTGGAACTCCAAGTAGCCACACTGGCCTTTCGGGCCGAGATCCCATGCCGCAGAGGGCCCGGTCACGCTGAGCTCCACGCTCTCGTCCAAGCCGGATACCCACGGCTGCGGGTGGCTGGTCTGATGCAGGGCAGTGAAGTAGTCGGCGCTCAGCTGGTAGGACTTCAGCGCGGCCCTGGCCATGGTCAGCAACGGGATCTCGTCCACGTCGGGCGAGTTGTCGGTGGAGCCGCAGTAGATGACGGGGATGTAGCCCAGGCCGCGCACCAGGTTGTTGTTGCCGTCTACTGTGCCCAGGGGGCGATCCTCCTCGATCAGCTCGCCAGCCTCGTTGCGCACGCCTGTGCGGCAGACCACGCCATCCATGTAGAACTCGCGGTACACCGTCTCGCACTCGTGGCTGTAGCGATCCTGCTCCTTGCGCCGGAACTCACGGAACACCGACAGCACCAGGTCCTGGCGCCCACCTTGATCGGCGGTGTCCCAGTTGATGGCGTTGCGCACCGCGTAGGTGGCGAAGTACGGCTGGCCCTGGTCATCGATATTGACCACCAGCGGCACTCGCCCATGGGAGATGGTCTGGCGCACGATCCGCAGGAACAGCTGGGTCAGGCCGAAGCCATCCGCCGTGGCGTTGTCCTCCAGCCCCTTCAGGCCCGAGGGCAACTTCACCTCGGGAATCAGCCGGGAGACTAGGCCCATCATCGAGCGCAGCGAATCTCGCACCCAGTGCTCGTACTGGGCCCGGTCGGTGTAGTTCCGGTAAAGGTAGGCATTGCCGGCGCCGTCCAGCTTCTCGGCCTCGATCATGCCGCTAGGCTTGGGCAGATTGCGCGGGCTGCGCTTGATGGCGCCTTCGCCCTCCAGGGCGTCGTCCATCATCCGCCACTCTTCGATGTGAGCGTCGTAGTCTGGGTTGGTGGATTGAACAGGCATTACGCCAAACCTCCGATGCGGCGGGTGCCGGCGGACTGAGTCTTGATCGGGAACCGCTTGGCGATGAAGTAGCCGGCAGCGTCGTTCATGTGGTCGTGCCCCTTCTTGGGGTCCTTGTCCGGCTCACCTTTGTCGGTGTAGGTCTGCCGTTCCAGACACTGAGTCAGTTGCGGGCACTGGTCGATGTTGACCTTCATGCGCCGCTCCCCGTAGGTGTTGAGAAACATGGCGTTGACCGCATTGATACGGTCCTTCACGCCGGGGTTCTGTGAGTCGACCACGACGGTGAAGCCGGCCTTCTTAAGCAGCGACAGGTCCGACTCGCTGGCGTTCTTGCTGCTGGTGTTCTGGCCGCTGGCGTCCGGGTACACGGAAACGCTGTGCCCGGAAAAGCGGACCTTGATCTTCTCGATCATCTCGGGCGTGTCGCGCACTGAGTGGAACTCGTCCAGCGCCAGCGGCAACCCTTCACGAACCACGTACACAACCGCGGCCATCTTCATGACGTTGAAGTCCATACCGATGTGGATAGCCTCGCCTGGCTTGATGCGCTCGCTGGTGCGGCACTCAACCCGGTCGAACGTGTAGTAGACGACCCCGGCATAGTTCTCGAACCCGGCCTCATATTCCTGGCGGAACGTGCGCGGGTCCATCTTGCGTCGAGCGGCGTCCAGCTCATCGGCTGGGACGTTACCACCCTGCAGTGAGGTGTATTGCCAGCTCTTATGGTCCGGCTCCCCGCCCGGCTGCCCGTCGCGGTAGGTGTCGTAGCAGTGGTTGAACCCCTTCGGAGTGCCGATTCGCAGCGCATGCCCGCCTTTGCGCGACTCTCCGGTCTGGGGAATCGTGTACTGGCAGGTCGAGAGCATCGGCCTGAGCACTTCTTCCCAAGCTGCCCACGGACAGTCCGCCCATTCGTCCACCAAGACGAAGAACAGGCCCGAGCCCCGCAGATTGTCGTAATTGTCCAGGCCGACCACGCGCATGATGTGGCCGGACTTGAGGGTGATCGAGCACTCGGTCTCGTTCGGTCGGGCAGCGCGCCAGGCCTCAGGGATGGCCTGCTTCAGGCGCCGCCAGAAGACCCGCTTGGCCTGCTTAAACGTCGGCGCGCCATACCAGATCTCGTCCTCGACGCTCACTCCCCATTCCGCAGCCAGTCGGGCCGCGCGGCGCATCTCAGCCTTGCCGAGGAAGGTCTTGCCAAACCGCCTCCCGCACACCGCGTCACGGAAGCGGGCCTGGGGCTGGAAACCCCAGCAGTAGATGTTCGCCTGCTTCGGAGTCAGCTTTACCGGCGGGTCATAGGTACGGGGTAGTCGGGACACCTTCGTCTGGCTCCAGCTTGTACTCAGCAACGGCGTGCTGCTGGTCCGCCTGGGAGCCCAGGGGCTTGTCGGGTTCGATCTTGCGGTTGACGTACATGTCGCCGCACTCCTTGGCCGCCTGCTCGTACAGTTGCGCCGTCAGTGCCAGGTTCCGCATTCCTTCGGCTTTGTCAGCCATCCGATTGAGGCCGCGCAGACGGTAGGCCTTGTTGGCGATGGGAATTTCAGTGATGTCTTCGCGGAAGCGCTTGCGAGTGTCTTCGAACAGCTGCTTCCACTTGGCGGCTAACCCCTTCCCAGAAACCTTCGTGGGGTCGTGCGACTCGATTTGCTGTCGGGTGATGGTCAAGCCGAATTCCTTTTGGACCGACTCGGCCACCTGGGAGGGCGTATCGAAGCAGGCCAAGGCCTGAATTACGAAGACCTTCACCTCACTTGATAGGGCTGCCATAGGCGATCATCCGTCCAAACCTGTCCAAAAATCAGGCCGACTTCAGTAGACAGGTTCCGCAGGCCCTTGAAATGTTGATCTTGGCCACCTCAGGCGGCCGGCTTGCAGCGTCTATTAGCTGCTGGACTTCTTCGCTGGCACCGTAGCGCCTCACCACGCCGACGAACTCTTCGACGTCGTGTGACCGTAGATAGAGCTTCGGCAGCCCGTCCTGGGTGAACTTGGGCGCGCCGTACTCATCGGTCGCCTGGGCGATGTGGTAGAGCTCGTGCTCGACCAAGGCGCAGAACTCGGCGTCAGTGCACTGGGCGCAGTAGTCGGCAGCCAGGGTGATGAGGTAGTCCGGCTCCTCGCCGAACCACTCGCGCATCTGCTGCTCTTGTCGGGCCTTCTGCCATCCGCCAGCGCGGAACATAAGCTGCTCAGCCTGGCCAAGGACGACCCGCCCCTGCTTGGCGAACCCGCTGGACGCCCACAGCACGCCGATGTTGGCATCGATCAGGTGGGCGTGATCTGGATTGTGGATGCTGCCGGTGTCGGCGAGGATTTCGCTCTGCACCCAATCCCAAACATCGGCGGCCGGGCTCAGACTCAGCCAAAGCGATTTGAGCAGATCACCTGGCGGCATTGGTCTGCTCATTGGGCACCTAAATCTTGAAATGATGGCGTGTTGCCGGTATTTGTAGCGCCCCTATCAGAAAGGACGCTCCCTCATGCTCTTCGCTAAAGCCATTCCCCTCGCCATTTCCGCTATTGGCGTATCACTTCTCGCGGGCTGCGCCATGCGGCCTCCGGCAACCTGGACCGATAAAGGTACCGGTGCCATAGCGACGCAAAAGGGGTTCATTAACTGCTACACAGACGCAAATCTGATCGATGGCAAGCGTACAGAGGGAACAATCTGCGCTACTCCAGCCACTGGTTTCTTAAGTGATGGCGAGCCTGGGGTCTTTGCTGGAGTTGGATACGGCCAACCGTTCAAGCTTGAAATCAGCAAAACCTTTCAAGGTTTCAAACTGCCTTTCGGTGATCGGACCGGGCTGCTGAAATGCGCTCCATTGAAAACCGAGCCAGGCAAGATCATTCCTGAATCCGTCTGTACGCTGACCCTAAACGATCAGAAACTGGTGAGTGCCAAGATCATCTTTGACGGCATGAACTGAACAAGAAGATTGCACCGCGACACACCTACCCAGCGACACAAAACGTCACGATCTGGCCGCCGGTGTAGATGTCGCGCTTCATGGCGGCGCGCACCGCTTCTTCGGCACTTGCGCCCATATCCATTGCGGCCAGGGCGTATGCTGATCCGCTGCCGATAGCGTCAGGGTTGGCCGGGTCGAGGTCCTGCTTCCAGACTCCGGTCTTGTCGTCGTGACCGACCATGATGAGCCTGCCGCCATCAACGACATAGCCGGAGCACTCGACAGGCACCGGCGACGGAGTGCCGAAGTAGGCCGCAATCAGGGCCTTCTCGTCGCACACGGCGCCGGACAGGAAGAACCTGACGCCATCCACGACCTGGTACTTCACCACGTCATCCGACACGATGGCGCCGCCGCGGGTCTGACGGGAGTCGCAGGCGATCACGCCGTCCTTGTATGCGATGGCGGTCATTCACCCATCCTGTGCCGACTTGGTGCATTGTTGAAATAGCCACCAGTGGCGAAGACCTTGATGGTGCCGCGCAGGCGCCTGGTGTACACCGTGTCTCGCCCTGGGCGCTTTGCCTTGATCGGCCTTGGCGCATACACGCAGACGCCAGCATCGGTATCACACCAGATCACGTTGTCGATCTTGATCCCATTGACGAAAACGTCGCGGGATCCTCTACCGTCAGCGTGGCTATGGAAACTCGCTGGCGCAGGCATTTGAACTCCTCGCGCCACGAAACGGCGCATCTCTGTTTTGTGGCGCGGATTACTCCGCCGGCTTGCAGCGCTCGCAGTCCAAGTGCCGACAGATCCAGCGCTTGACCCGTGGCCACCAGGTGACCATGAAGATGTGCCGGACGCCAGCCATGGCCAGGGTCGTGTGCAAGGTGAGCACCGCAGTGGTCTGGCCGAAGAATAGGCTCTGGTTGCGGGCGGTGACGACGAATCCGCTGATGGCGATCGCTGAATAGATCAGCTTGCCGATCACCCCGTCGCGCACCCTTCCGCTCAGCACGCACCAGATTGCCCAGAAGGCGATCAGGCCGCAGGCGATGGTGTTGATGGTTTCAAGGCTCATGGCTGGTTGCCTCCCCCGAACCTCTGGCGGATGAGCGCCCAAAGGTCAGCGGCTTTGATTGCTCGGTTGATGGCGGCAAGTAGGGAGCCACCGAAGGTGCCGAGCAGGAAGCCAACACCAGCGACGGTATTCGGCTCGGTGACGCCCAGGTATGAACTGACCATCCCCGTCAGGTATAGCGCGCATGCCACACCGGTGATCAGGAAGATCATCCATGCGCGCCAGTCGGTCAGGTCGTCTTTGTGCCACCAACTGGCGACGATAACCCCGAATAGGCCCGCAATTAGCAGATCAAGCCTGTCGAGCAGGCGATGAAAATTCTCCATGCGCTCGACTCCGGGGGCATGATTAGAATGGGTAGCCTAGGCAGCACTCCCTGCTCAGAGCGAAGAGTGCGGCGGGACCGAAAAGAAAAGGCCCAGCGCGATGGCAAGACCTGGAAGTTTTACTTGAGCTAGAGTCGCACTTTTCTGCCAAGAGCCCCCACGCTATGGGGGCCCAAAGCATTCAGCAGAGCTTACGCAACAGTGCCATCAGGGTTCAGAAAGTCCCAGCGAATGAGAGCCGGAATGTTGTAGGTCTGGGTGAGCTGCATATAAACCCCAAGCCCGGCAGGAATGATGATGGGCTGAAAGTCCGCCTCACCCTGAGAAATGATAGGCAGATCCCTGGACGAGGTAGTCGTCGGGGCTGTCACGCCAACGCTTACGATGTTATTGGCCCAGGTACGCAGATCGTATAGCACAATGCCGTTAACATTTTCTTCTGGCGTAAACAGCGTGCCAACTTTGGCGGCCATACCGTTGAAAGACAGATTTTTGAAGTGCTTGCCGAGGACTCGTACAGTCATTTTGTCACCTATTGAGTTGAATGATTAATCGCGGAGAATTCCGCTTTCATGTCGCTCAAAGGCGATTGCTCGAAGCTCAGGGCCTTCACTCGTTCCACCAGGTCAGCAATACCAGCTGGCTCTCACTGCCTTGTACACGAGGAGTGGAATGACTATCTCAGCAAAATACTGGATATGCAACCAGTAACCGCTCTAGCCACCCGCATCCACGGTCAGAAGGCCTCACCCGACCGGCCCGGTCTCGTCATCGACAGTCCAGAAACGAAAAAGCCCCAGCGGATGCCAGGGCCCGGGAGCAAAATACGCGCACAAGGCGGGCATTTCGGGAAATTGCTGATTCAGATCTGATGGCTGTAGAAGAGTGAGTACGACTCGATACCGTCGTTGGGCTGCTTGATGCCAGCGTTGGAGTAGTGAATGGCACGAATGCCGACCTTCTGAGTCTCGCCGATCTTCAGGCCGGCACCGATCCGGTCTTCGAAGTTGAACGCCGAACCGAATTCCTGATCGCCTGCGGATGTGCCGGAGAACACCGCCACGCCGATGCCCGCTTCAACGAATGGCTTTACGTTGCCGCTGCCGAATTCGTAAACGAAGACCGGGGAGAAGGACAGCGAATGCGCACCACCAGAAGCATCGCCTGCCTCCCAGTAGGTGTAACCCGCATCCCAGTAGCCAGTGAGGCGCCCGGTGCTCGACTCGAACCAGGACTTATCCCAGTTGAAGCCAAGGCCGACGCGGGCGGTGATACCACCTTGGCTCGTTGCGCCGATGGCACCGGAGAGCTCGGCAGCGCCAGCTGACACGGCAAAGAGGCTGAACACCGCCGCAGCGATGAATGTTTTCATAATCACGGTCTTCCATGGTTGTTTGTAAGCAAACTATCAGAAGCAAAGTGACATCAAAACGTTCAACACCTTGAAACATTTTTTTTGGCGTCTATGGCGCGAAGCTTGGCCGAAATGACGATCTGCGCTTTAGATGCGTGAAAGACCCGTGCTAGACGAGTCCAAGCGCTTCGCTACTGGTAACAAAAAGCCCGACACGATGGCCGGGCTTTGTGCGTCACTCCTCAACACGCGCAGGAATGACAGGATGGATCAAATTTACGACATGGCGACATGACATTGCAAGCCCTTTTGAGGGCCTTTTCACGCGGCCTCGTCGAATAGCACTCCAATCGCTTCGAGCATGTGCTGGGCCTCGACCAGCGCCTCGTTCACCATCGCCTCCAGAGCGCCCTTGATGGCCCGGTTCCAGCGCTGGTAAGTGCGCTCGGTAAGGCCTTGGGAGTCCCAGTTGGTCATGTCGTAGTTCGACTCAGCCAAGACGATCATTTCCCCCGGCTTAACCTCGGCCACGGCACGGGCGTGCTTGTTGGCGCGCTCAGCAGCGGCAGCAGCAGCCTTGTTGCGCCAGTCCCACTGCCCCTCCCGTTCGTTCTCGCGCGGTTCAGGCGCCTTGAACTGGGGCACCTTGCGCTGAATCCCCTTCGTTTGCTGCGGAACCGCCCAGACAAGCACTGCTTGCTGCGTGAAGCGCTTCGGCGCTGGGGTTGTCACGATTGCAACCAGGCGGCCAATTGAATCGACCTTGCGCCCCTTATGCGTGCTGTACTTCGCCACCAGAGCATTCCAGTGCCGCGGGGAAAGCTGGGCATGGAGCAGGCGGTGGACGATCGAGTCAGCAAGCAAAGCTGCATCCTTCCCGGAGATCTCTCCCTTCAGCTTGCCTGCCTGCACTCTGGGCTCGACGCTGCACCCGCCAGCGCTGTTGATCGTCTCTGCCGCCAGAGCCCGCACCACCGCCGATACCACGTTTTGATAAATCATCATCCTTGCTCCTTCTTCCGGCGGTTCGCGATGAACTGGCCGCGCACTACGCACCAGGTGGAACTGATGAACATGGCCAGCAGGAGCAGGCCGACGATTTGTTCGATGGTCCAGGTCATGCTGCTGCCTCCATTGGCTTGATGCGGATGCGCACGGCGCCGCCCTTGATCGTTTCCTTGCTCACCCTGATCTGGGTGGCGAACACGTTGTCGTCGATGCCCAAGGCATCCGCCAGGCCGTCACGACCCGCCTTGAACATCGCCAGCAGGTTGTCGTCGTCGCGCCGACGGCGATCTGGCGGCACGAACTCGAGCATGAGCAGTGCGTCGCCCTCTGGTGCCTGGATACCCGCTTGCCTGGCCAGGAGAAAGCAGGCGTAGCGATAGGTCTTCGCCGCCTTGCTCTTCCTGGTCCAGTGCACCCTGGCGTTCGGGCTGCATGCGGCCGGCGGCCAGGGCAGTATGAGTTCGGTCATGCGGCCCCCTTCACGGTCAGAATCCCAGCCCGGATCAGGGCCTCATGAGTCTCAGCGATTGCCCGGGGCATATCGGACCAGTCCACCTCGCCTTTCCCTCGGCCGTCGAGCACGTCATGGCAGGCGCTGCAGGCGTAAACCGCCACGGTGTCGAATCCCTTCATGCCCATACCCTTCTGCCCGCAAGGCAGGTGGGCCAGCACGGTCGTTTCGGGGTTGAAGTTGCAGGCTCCTGGAATGCGCACGGTGCAGTCCTGGCCGCGGGCGCTATCGCGCACCTTCTTGGATACGACGCGCATCAGTACTGCCCTCCCCACCTATCCGGCTCAGTCCAGCGCACGCCGTGCTCGGCGCCGAAGGCATGCATCACCTCGAACAGGTCGCTGAACCACTTCTGCGACTGCTTGCGGGTCGAGACGCCCAGGACGACAAAGCCGCCGTCAATGCCCGGCACCGCATGCTGCTTCTGCACCGCCGCGCTGAAGATGTGCTTCCAGTCCTCGCCGGTGAGCTTGCGGCCGTACCACTCCACCTGCTGGGAGACGTCGCGGAGCATTGCCCACATCTTGCGGTTGCAGACGTCGGGGCGCTTCTCGTCCTTGATAACCACGACCTTGGGCTTGGTCAGGTCGATGGCGTGCAGGGCGCCGTAGAGGCGGTTGAGGTCCTGGATGCTGCGAATGGCGAACTCAGACATTCGCCACCTCCTGCAGCTGCTTCTCCGCGGCGCGCACCCTGGCGATCAGTTGGCTGATCTCATCCAGTAGGCCCAGCGCCACCTCCTCCACCGTCAAATCGCCGAGGAACTTGTCCAGGGCATCGGTGTGGCGTTCCAGGGCATCGCTGCCGGCGCGCCAGGAGGCGACTACCGACCACAGAAGGGGCTGGAGCTTTTGCTTGTCGATGGTCATGCGCGGCCTCCTTGCAAGCGAATGGTTAACTCAGCCATCCATCCCTCTTGATCAACACTTTTCGGATTTATAGAATCTCGCGCACCGGCCTCAAGCCCGCGTAAACCTTGCGGAAAAGTGTCATCGCGGGTGAGAGGCCGATCAGTTTTCCCGCTCAAGATTTCACTCTTCACACCCCCTCCCCGGCCGGCTGCCCGGCGCGCTTGATGTTCAACTTGGCCAGCAGGGCGGCGCGGCACTGGGAGGCGCTGGATGGGATCTGCTGGATCTCCAGCAGCCGCACCTGGCGCTGGGCGGCGTACTCGTCTGCGAGCTGGGCCAGGCCCTTCTGGCTGTCGTGGCCGATGCCGGTGGCGATGTCCCCCAGTGGCTCCCCGGCCACCAACATGCGAATGGTGATGTCGTAGGCCCGAGCGAACACCTTCTCCGCCCGCTCCACCTCCATCGACCCCAGGTTCTGCGTCTCGCACTGCAGGGCCGCGTGGCGCACCGCTGCGTGCGACCAGGTGCGGGAACCTGCCCTGCTAGGGTGGAAATTCTCCAGCGCCTCTGCCAGGGCCCTCGCAAGCGGCGGAATGCCCATCTCTTCCGGGGTCGGCTGGCACAGCTTGATGAACTTGCCGCTGCTCGGGGCGAAGTCGGTACCAAGAACCCGGCACTTCTGGATGCCGAAGCGGATCTGCTCGAGCGTGTTGATGCCCGCGGCGACGAAGGACTTGATCCAGCTGCGCTTGGCAGCCTTCAGCGCGTCATCGTCGGGCCAGGCCTGCTTCCACGCTGGGAAGATGGCCTGCAGCTCCTTGAACAGGGCGTTGACCACTTCGGTGGTGCCCGGGTCGAGTTGCTTGGCCGGGGCCTGCAACTCGGCGGGCAGATTGCGGGCCGTAGCCATGATCTGCGTGACGCTGTTAGGAGCGCTCGGCGTGCTCATAGCGCCCCCAAGTCATCGGCCCATGTCGTGTCGTTGAAGTCGGGACCATTGGCCTGTCGCCGGGGTGGGAACGGATGGACATTGCCTGGCGCCGGCAGCTCGTCATCCCAGCGCTTGCCGTTCAGCCAAGTGGCCGGGTGCGGGATGAATTGGCCGCCGTCCTTGGTCCAGTCCGGCGAAGCCGCCCAGGCAGCCAGCGCGCCAGCCATACGTTCGAACAGGTCGGCGTCAACTTTCAGCTTCGACCAAGCCTTCTCAGCATTGGCCTTGCCCACCTTCCGCGGATAGAGCTTCCAGAACCGAACAAACAGGTCGCCGTCATCGCCCGATGACGAAGTCTTTTGATCTTGTTCTTTATCTTCTCTTCTCTTCTCTTCTCTTCTCTGGTCCGCGTTCTGTCCGCATCGTCTGCGGACAAATTGCGGACAGAATCAGCCTTTCGAGAAACCCGCTTGCGCTCGCTATCGTTTGCTCGACGCTTCGCGCTGGCCCCGTTGTGCTCGTCAAAGCGAGGCATGACAAGGCTTCCCTCCTCATCGATATCTGCCCATTCGACATCAACCATGGCCTGGGTGAAGCCCGGCCAGCCGATCACGGCATCCATGGCATCGGTGGTGTACCCATGCAGCACTCCATCAGCTGAATGGGTGTCAAAGATGCTCCAAGCGACATGCAGTCCGCCGATCACCCGCAATCTGTCCGCACGCAATGCGGACACCATGCGGAAAACTTTCGGATGCGTCTGAAGATCTACGCGCATTTTGATCCAGTCTCCGGCCATTACTTGGCTCCCACGCCGACCAGGTCGACGAGTTCTTCGAAACGATCGATGTACCAGTGCGGCTGCGTTTCTCTCGGGCACTGAGGGCTGGTGATGTTCTTGCCGTAGCGCAGGCCCTTATCAGTCACGGACCAGAAGCACACAGGTTCGCGCTTGCTGTTCTGCCGGGTTCGAGCCTGGAGGAAGCCAAGCCCGGCCAGGGCACGGTTGAAGGCAGGGGCCGACGTGTTCACTCCGTGGCGCTTGAGCAGAGCTGTCACAGCCATGGTTGGCATTGAGCTCCCGCCGGTCGCATCTGGTGGGGAATCGATGGCATAGCTTGGTAGGAATTGCGGATCGAGCCCGTTGTTCTCGGCGATCTTGGCGAGCATCGCCAACTGGCTGGATGGAGCTGGCTTCAGCAATCGAGTGAAGCACTCCATGATGGCGATCTCGCCGATGACTTTCGTGCCGGTGGTTCCGGTAGCAGCCCTGGCCAGATCGCGCTCTTCCAATTCGCGCCAGCGACGGATCACCTTCATTCGCAGCGGCGCGCTGTAGCCTGCAAGCAGGCAATCGGTATGCTCGCGGTCCAAGAGGTACTGGGTTTGCCGGCGATTGCGGCCGTCCAGGTAAATGTCCTCAAACTTGAGGGCATCGGCCCCAAGGTCACTGAGCATCGCGAGGATGTCGCGCCTAACGTTGTCATGTCTCTTGCCGGTCAGGCTCGCAAGCTCTCTCGAAGACATCGTGCGCGCCACGAAATCACCGCCAGCATTTTGTGGCGCGGGCCTGGGCAGGGCCTGTACATCGTGTTGGTGGGTGTGCATAATCGACTCCAGTCATATGCAGTTGAAGAAGCCGGGCCGCAATCCCGGCTTTTTTGTGCCCGCAATTCGGGCTTATCAGGCCCTGGTCAGGGCCGTCGATGGAACGGCGTCACTGAACCCCGTGGATTTCGGGGTTTTGTTCGGATGGCCAGTTCTCGACGGATCAGCTCGGCCGCCAGCGCACCAGGGGTCATACCCCGTCGTTCCGCCTCTCGCTCGAGCTGCTCCATCAATCCCTGATCCAGGCCGACCTGTTCAGTAGGCATGGGCCCTCCTCCGGGCCTTCAGGCCACTTCTTGTTCAGCGGTAGTCTCCGAAGACAGGGCAGCCAGCTGCGCCTCCAGCAGCTCACGGCACAGCACAGCGCGCTGCGTGCGATGAAACGTCGCCAGCGCCTGGATCAGGTTGAAGGTGTCCTCGTCGACCCGGACCTTGATCTCGCGGTCATGCAGGTGCTTGGGGTTGGCGTACATGCGGGGATTGCTCCTTGCTGTTGAAGGTGGTTACGCGGCGCCTTTCAGCGCTTTTCTGGCGAATGGGATGAGGTCCGGGCGCAGGCCGGCGATGGTGATCTCGCCGTCCGAGGCGTCCTGCAGTCGTTCGGCGAGTTCCGTAGAGGCCTTCCGGTGACCACCTGCGAGCTGCCAGAGGTGGCCAACAGTGGTCTTCGCGTCGGCTGCGACCTGCTGCCGACGTTCATTCGTGGCCCTGCCCAACCAATCACGGAGGTGATCATTCATGAGGGTTCTCCTTACACATAGAACGAAATTTAGCTCATGGCTAATTTCAGAGCAAGGACAATTTAGCTTTGCGCACATTTAGCAGCCAGCTAAACACTGGCATTCTTCGCGTCATGGATATCTACGAGATTCGCAAGCACAACCTGGTCAAGCTGATTGGCAGCCAGAGAAAGGGCTCCTGCGCAGAACGCTGGGGGATGGCGCCTGCGCACCTGAGCCAGATCCTTTCGGACAAGACCGCGAAGAACCTGGGCGACGATGTTGCCCGGAGGATCGAGGGCATCGAAGGCCTTCCCCGCGGATGGTTCGACTCGATCCCTTCGGATGATGAGTCCCGCGCGACCGCCCCGGGCTCAGATGCCGGCGGGAAATCGGCCGCCGACCTGGTCAAGCAGATGCTGGCGAAGAGCGGTAAGGGGATTCCGGAGGAGACACGCCAGCGATTGCTGGCAGCGGCCGAGGAGCCGGCAGCCACAAACGTGATCACCGCCGATTTCTCACGTCCGGGTCTGGTTGGTGATGAGGTGTGGATCGCCCATTACGACATCCGCGCGGCGATGGGTGGCGGCCAGGCCGTCCAGGACTATCCGGAAATGCTCCAGGATGTGCGGGTCAGTCCGAGACACTTGCGCGAGCTCGGCGTGGAGTTCACCGAGCACTTCCATCTGAAGCTGGTCACCGGCTGGGGTCAGTCGATGGAGCCCACGATCAAGCACCGGGACCCGCTGATCGTCGACGTTAGCATTCGCGAGTTCGTCGGCGATGGGATCTACCTTTTCTCCTGGGGCGACCACGTCTACATCAAACGACTGCAGATCGCTGACGAGGATCACTTCGAGATGATCTCAGACAACAGTAAGCACAAGGATCGAATGATTCGGCGTGAGGAGACCTACATTCAGGCACGGGTTCTCCTGGTATGGAACGCGTACCTAGTCTAGCTCTAGCAGGTCTAGGCCTGCGTTCCCTTCACCATCGAGATTCTGCAAAGCCCCTTCTCCACGATCCGCGCGGACTATAGAGGAGACCGTCCGACGGAAAAAGTGATCTTGGCGGGGAAAATTCCTCGCCCCATCGAATCGACGTTGACAACCTTCCTCACTGGATCCATATTCAACGAAATTTCGTTGAAAACCTCTGAGTAACGTCAAGATGCTGCATTCCCTAACCTTCTCGAATTTCTACTCCTTTTTGGATGAGGTAGAGATCTCGTTCGCCATGGACGGCCGCGCAGCAGAGAATGAGAAGAGCTGCGCCTCCAGGGTAGCGGGCGGCAGAACAAGCAAAATCCTCGCAGTCATCGGCGCGAACGGCGCAGGCAAAACCAATGCGATCAAACCGTTTGCTTTTCTTTCTTGGTTTATTTGCAAGTCAGTTAATTTAAGGCCAGACTCTGGCACATATGTAAGACAACACTTCCTCAGAATGGACGAACCCACATCCATTCAGCTTAATTTCGAAGTAAAGGATAGACTCTTCCGGTACACTCTTAAGCTAGACTCCAAAAAAATACATGAGGAGGAGCTCCATGAAAAAACCAGCAGGCAATGGAGCAATGTCTTCTCTAGAGTGCTAGATTTCGAAACCGATGAATATACCTACAACCTTAAAGGTTTTGGTTTTGACAAGCGCACAGCCAGCAAGACCAAAAAGAACTCATCTTTGATCTCTTTCGCAGCCCAGCAAGATAATGAATTCGCATTATTTCTCACCAAGTATTTCTCTCATTTTCAATCCAACATAAATGCTAGCGGCAGAGCCATTAAAAACGAGTACCAAGCTCTGATAGATGGCACAGAATTCTACGAAACTCATGAGCATTATCGCGAACTCATGGTGT
This sequence comes from Pseudomonas sp. BJa3, assembly GCF_026343815.1. Lineage (NCBI taxonomy): Bacteria > Pseudomonadati > Pseudomonadota > Gammaproteobacteria > Pseudomonadales > Pseudomonadaceae > Pseudomonas > Pseudomonas sp. BJa3. Next base: position 38,448 of record NZ_JAOXMC010000030.1, read on the forward strand.
CGCGCTTAAAACGGTGGGACCTTGGTCTATCAGATGTTAAGTTGAGCAAGCTTAAACATGTTGATGAGAAGGGCGAAGAATTCGAAATGACCATGCCTTTCGGTGTTCACACTATCGGTGATGATATTTTCGAAATGCCCTTACTGGCCGAGTCTAGCGGTACGCAGTCAGCTTACGTGCTGCTAAGTAGGCTGCTCCCTGTGCTGATGGAAGGCGGCGTGGTTATCTACGATGAGCTTGAGTCTGACCTCCACCCCCACATGCTTGATAGCATTTTAGACCTATTCTTCAATCCCAAGACAAACCCCCATAATGCACAAATAATTTTCACCACCCATTCAGTTGAGATACTCAACGACCTGCAGAAGTGCCAGATCTTGCTAGTTGAGAAAATAGATGGCATTAGTGAAGCATGGAGACTTTGCGACATGAGCGGAGTGAGAAGCGATGACAACTTCTACGCCAAATACATGTCCGGCACCTATGGGGCTGTGCCGAATATCTAATCATGAAAAAACCAATCAGAAGAACCAATAACACTATCCTGATAGCTGTTGAGGGCTATACTGATGAGGCCTTCCTAAGGCATCTTAAATCGATTTACTGCGGGCGCGAATCTTTTGTTTCGCTCACCATTAAGAATGCGAAAGGCAAAGGCCCCGAAGGTATTGTAGACGCTATAAAATCCGCAAAAAGGACAGGCGATTATAATCTGGTTGGTGCGGTTTTTGATGGGGATCTTCCCGTCTCCGCAGACGTTGATAAATGGCTTCGATCGAACAAAGTATCTAGATTTATATCCACACCCTCCATCGAAGCCACTCTTCTTTCAGCGCGCTTTATAAAGCCTGGACATACAACAAAGGCATGTAAGGATCTTCTTTCGAGCACGTTAAATGGCGACGCAACTGAAGACTCCTTTTACTCTAAACATTTTTCTGAACAGACATTAGAGCGAGGGCGCCTTACTGCGTCATGTCTGAATGACTTGATTATATTTATTTCAAGAAAGTCGTAGCTACAGTCTACCTAAACCAAGCCCGCCTCAGCGGGCTTCTTTCTGAGCGTCAGAAAGGCGCCCCCTCCTCCGGTTGGCCATCTTCCTCACCTTCATCTCGCCTGGCCGCGCGCTCATCCTCCGGCTTCTCCCACTGCAAGATCACTGATCCATCATCGCAAAATGTCATGTCCAGCCCGTCGGTCTCAGCCAGCAGCTCCATGATCGCCTCCCAGTCCTGATCGCTGTCCGTGTCCAGTCGGTGGATCAGCACCCTCCTCCCCAACTGCGCCAGCGGCGAGTTGATCATCGCCGATACTCGCAAACCCAGGCGCTCCAGGCCGGTCAGCTCGGGGCGCGCGACCATTGAGGTGTCTTCGAATACTGCTGCCATTTCCTACCTCCAATACTGTATATCCGTACAGGTGTATCGGAATCATAGCTCAGTGCTAAACGAAGCGTAAAGACGTAGCCGCTGGCAAAACGGTTCAGCCGGCTGTTTGTCACCCGGCGAAATAATTTAGCTCTGAGCTATTGACGATATTTTAGCTTGAGGCTAAATTTCACCCCAAGCAGTCACCAACCAGGGACTGACCAGGCCCTCACAGGCCGCCGCTCTTTAACAGCCAGCGCAACAACCAACAGACCGCATTGCCTCTACCGGCGACCGGCGCCAGACAGCCCCGAAAGGCTGCCCACGACAGGGAGAACCCTGTACGGCTGACGAAGGCGAAATGCCTGAACCGAGCGAATGACCTGGCAAGCAATGCGCCCCGCTGAGCACGGCGGAAAACGTGCGATTCCACCCGATGCCCTTCTAGCGAGGGGCATCAGGGAAATCACCCCAACAGAAAGGAGCTCCCATGAGCGGATTCACGAAAGGCCAGGACGTAATCCTCACCAACCCGCGCGGCGCCGAGAAGTCGGGCAAGTACCTGCGCACCGAGAACCTTGGGCAAGGTCGCGGCATGGGCCTGTACCTGGTTGTCGATGTCGCCGGCAAGGAGCTGAGAGCGCGAGCCAGCAAGGTGCGCGCTGCCTGATTTCACTGGCTGGCCTTGGCGACAGGGCCAGACGGGAAATCAACCGCCCTGGAGGGCAAGACGATGCAGATTGAAATTGATCTTGAAGGTCGACCTGCTCCTCATCCTGCAATCGCCCAATGGCTGAAAGTGGCTGAAGAAGCAGAGCGCGCAGGCGTTTCTGGCTACGCAGCCCGCAGAGCCGCCCGAGCTATTGAGATCGAGCAGGAGACGGGGGTGGCAGTTTGCGCTTGCTGCTTCAAGCCATATGGCTGCGGCTCGCTGCAGCACTGAACAACCAGCGCCACGTCAGCCTGACGTTAACTGCCCGATCTACCTGGCTCCCCATCACCAGGCTGCATCGGAGTGTGATCTGTGAGACGTGGCCGCTGAAACCCAAGCGCCTAGATGGATGCGCCGAAACGCGGAAACGGGGCGCTCAATACCAGATCACACCCCGATGCATCCCGCATCCCCTTCCCCTCACCCAGACCGCATTGGCAGGCGCCAGGCCACCTTTCACGGTGGGTTTGGTCACCCGCGCCTGGCTCCTGGCCAATGCGGTTGGCTACAGAGGTTCACACGATGAGCAAAGACACAGGCGGACCGGCATTCCCGGTCTCGTATGACCATCAGACGTTCGAGCCATCCAGCATTGCAGAAGCCAAACGACTGATGTCCGGCATGACCCTGCGCGACTACTTCGCGGCCAAGGCCATGCATGCAGCAATCACCTCGAACGCCCGAGAGTTCGACGACATGGGCGATTCGGATGTCGCCGAGTACAGCTACGCACTTGCCGACGCCATGCTCGCCGCCCGGGTGAAGCCATGAGCGGCTGGATCAAGTGCTCTGAACAAATGCCTGAGCTGCCCAAGGGTGGCGGAAAGGCGTGGGTAATCGCCTACACACCAGCGCGAAAAGCGCAAAGCGCCTTCAACGGCGCCCGCTTCCTCTACTGGAATGGCATCGACTGGCGTTATGGCGATGGCTCACGTTTCGAGCACCGCGTGACGCACTGGCAGCCACACCTCATCCCACCCACCGAGTAACCCACCACCTGGAGGCGACCATGGCCAGGGAGCACGAGCTTTATGCGGACAGCGCCCAGGCCCGCGAAATGGATCGCCGGTTCACAGGCGATTCATGCTGGGTGGACATCGACTCGAAACAAGCCAAGGCCAACAACCAGGCCTGGCTGCAAATGATCCGCCGGCAAGACGAACACCACCGCAACCAGATGCGCGGCAAGATCGCCGCGGCGGTTGATCAGATCGGAAACCGATGGGGCTACATGGGCCCAAGGAGGCCGCAGTGAACAAAAAGACCAGGCAGGACGTTGTCGACATCATCGAATCGCGGTTCACGGCGATCTGTGCGTCGTTTAGCGACACCCTGCGCGGCGAGCTGGAAATGGCGATCGACTTGGCCGGGCTAACTGACGCCATCGGCATGGATCAGCAGCGCAACTACAAGGAGCGCCTGAACAGGATCATTGAGCGCAACAGCCAGCAGCTGCTAGAAGCGCTCGGGAGGGTGGCATGAGCACCGCACCGGTCAAATCCCTGATTGACGAACAGCTGGAGCAGATCGAACGCAGCCTGGCGATCATCGGCGTTGGCCTGCCGCGTGAACTGCCGGTGCAAAAGCTGCGTCCGGAGATCGTGGCGGCTCTTAAGGCTGGGCAGATCACTGTGAGGTCGCGGCCATGACCGCCTACCAGCGAGCACGCCGATTCGCCTTCTGGCGCGGCAGCCTGATCACCCTTTCTCTGTGCACCGCCTGGATGCTTGCCAGCGCCTACGCAGACCTCATCACCTCCTGAGGCAACCATGAACACAACACCCCGCCTGGCCGCCCAGCTCGACTGGATGACGGTCGGATCGTTCTCGCCCGAGCAGTACCAGGGCGATGAGCGAAAAGAGTACGAAGACGAAGCAGCGCGCATTCAGCGCCAGTGGGACAACCAACCGAACTGAGGTAACACCCATGTTCAAGAAAGCCGAACGCAAGCAGGCCAAGCTACGGCTGGCACTTGCTGGGCCATCGGGGTCTGGAAAGACCTTCTCCGCGCTTCTCATGGCCAAGGGCCTTGGCGGCCGGATCGCGGTGATCGACACCGAGCACGGCAGCGCATCGCTGTACGCCGACATTGCCGACTTCGACGTGCTCGAGCTACATGCACCCTACTCGCCTGAGCGCTACGCCGAAGCGATCACCGCCGCCGAGCAGGCCGGCTACAGCGTGCTGATCATCGACAGTTACTCGCATGAGTGGACCGGCTCCGGCGGATGCCTGGAGTCGAACGAGAAGCTCGCGCACCAGAAATTCAAGGGCAACACCTGGGCAGCTTGGAACGAAACCACGCCGCGCCATCGCAAGCTGACCGACAAGATCCTGACCAGTCCCCTGCACATCATCTGCACCATGCGCAGCAAGACCGAGACGGTCCAGGGCGAAGGCAAGAAGGTGATCAAGCTAGGCATGAAATCCGAGCAGCGCGACGGCACCGACTACGAGTTCACCGTGGTGCTCGACATCACCCACGACGGCCACGCCGCCATCGCCAGCAAAGATCGAACGAAGCTGTTCGACCAGCCCGAGGTGATCAGCGAGGACACTGGGCGCCGGCTGCTGGCTTGGCTCAACGATGGAAAGGCGCAGGACTGGCTGCAGGCCACAGCGCTGCAGGATGCCCTCTCGAAGATTCCGGTTACTGAGACCATGCAGGAGCTGCAAAGCGTGTACTCGGCTGCATACCGGATCCTTGAGCAATCACCCGATCACTTGGAGCAGTTGAATGTTGCCAAGGACAAACGCAAAGCAGAACTCGCGGAGAAAGCAGCATGAGGGGCGTAAACAAAGTCATCCTGGTTGGCACCTGCGGCCAGGACCCCGAGGTCCGCTACCTGCCAAACGGCAATGCGGTCACCAATCTGAGCCTGGCCACCAGTGAGGCCTGGACCGATAAGCAGACCGGCCAGAAGGTCGAGAAGACCGAATGGCACCGTGTCGTGCTTTTTGGCAAGGTCGCAGAGATCGCCGGCGAGTATCTGCGCAAAGGGTCGCAGTGCTACATCGAAGGCAAGCTCAAGACCCGCGAATGGGAAAAGGACGGCATCAAGCGGTACAGCACCGAGGTGCATGTCGACATCAACGGCACTATGCAGCTGCTCGGTGGCCGGCCGGATAACCAGGGCGGCGGCCAGCAGCAACAGCGGCACTCTCAGCAGCAGCGGCAGCAACCTCGCCAGCAGCACAACTACAACCAGAATCACAACTACGGGCAGCAGAACCAGCAGGCCGTGCCTCCGGAAAACTTCGACGACGACATCCCGTTCGCCCCGCTCCACCACCTCGCAGGTGCATAGCCATGCCGCTCGCAACCATCCTTGATCTGCTCCAGCGCCGAAAGGAACTGGAGCAGCACCTGCAGCTGCTGTTCAGCCGCAGCTGCCAATGGGGCCGTGCCGAACGAGTGCGCGGCGCTTCCACCATCGAGAACCTGACCCAGCAGCTGTTCGAGCTCACCGAGCAGATCGACGCGGCGCGCGCGGCATGAGACGGCTCAACAACCTGGTCCGCCATCGCCGGCGGCAAGAACAGTTCCACCTGCCGCCCAGCGGCCTACTGGAGCACAGACATGCAAAAAGCACCTTCTGGAGTGGTAACCCTTCCGGCCTGGATGAGTCGGCCGGTCAAGAAGCTTTACAACACCCGCAGCGGCGGCCGGTACCGTGCTGACGAGGTTGCCCTGGCCTTCGCGTTGAGCCTTCGGGTTCACGACAGCGCCGACCACCTGCGCCGGCTGGCCTGGCGTCTGGTCGA
>NZ_JAOXMC010000310.1:0-260 GCF_026343815.1 Pseudomonas sp. BJa3
GTTCAGGCGCGCATCCAGGCGGCCGTCCTGCTCGACCCAGCGCACCGCACTGGCGGGCGAACAGACGCCCTTGTTGTTGGGCGAATCGCCCGTGGCGTACGACGACAACAGGCAGCGCCCTTCGGCCATGACGCACAGGCTGCCGAAGCCGAACACCTCGACCTCGACGCTGACGTTGGCGCAGATACGGGCGATCTCGGCCAGGGTCAGCACGCGCGGCAGCACCACCCGCTGGATGCCGAACTGTTCCTTCATCAGTT
>NZ_JAOXMC010000311.1:0-260 GCF_026343815.1 Pseudomonas sp. BJa3
GGGGGATCGTTCAGCCCGGATGGCACCACCGTGGTCACCAGCACCCGCCAATACGCCACCAGCGAGACCTACGGCCACATCCATGGCAACGCGCCGATCATGGTCGGCGACAGCATCGCCAATGGCGGCGCCACGTTCGGCAGCACCACCACCAACGCAACGGCGACGGGAACGTACAACGCCGGCGCGATCGGGGCCACCGCGTCGATCCACGGCATCGGCCCGGTGGGCCACGTGGGCGGTTTCGGTCACTGAGCAGC
>NZ_JAOXMC010000312.1:0-260 GCF_026343815.1 Pseudomonas sp. BJa3
TGATCTCTTCAAAAAACCTCTACATTGGGGCCGCACTCGGTCTGGTCCTCGCCGCCGGAACCGGCTTCGGCATTGCGCGCCTGACAGCGCCGACCGCCGAGGCACCTGTCACTAACGCGCAGGTGGCAGCCGGTCCGGTCGACACGGTCGCAATTACGGCCGATGGCATCGCCGAGTCCAAGATCGCTGTTGCGCCCGCTTCTGCGACGAGCCTCTCAGAGATCGTCCTCGCCAGTGCAACCGTCGGATCCACACCTGAC
>NZ_JAOXMC010000313.1:0-260 GCF_026343815.1 Pseudomonas sp. BJa3
GTCGGATCCGGCACCAGGCGGTTTTTCTCGCGCAGGTCGTACACCGACGCCGTGGCCAGGTGGCCGCCGTCGGCGGACTGGTACTTGACGCCCGCCTCCCACTGCTTGCCGCGCAGCGGCTTGTACAGCTCGGGCACCGCGCCGTCGGGCGTGTTGCGCGTAGTGCCGGCCACCGGCGTGAACGACTCGCTGTAGCTGATGTACGGCGACCAGCCATTGCTGGCGGCATACATCAGGCCAAAGCGCTTGGTGGTGGCCTG
>NZ_JAOXMC010000314.1:0-260 GCF_026343815.1 Pseudomonas sp. BJa3
TGAGGCTACTTTTTTGCTATTTTGTATGTTACTATCAAGTATGTAATCAGATGTAAGTTTCCAATTTCTTGGAAAAACTCCTCCATCCAAATCCATTATATAGCGAGCCAATCGCGCCATATTTGATGTTGCTTTTTTTCTTTCAACACGCTTAGCTATCATAGAGAGGATATTTTTTCAAAAATTTGCTTCTGGAGTTCACGAAATGATACCATCATTTGATTTATATCACTTGGTACTCCACCTTTGCCGTTATTTGT
>NZ_JAOXMC010000315.1:0-260 GCF_026343815.1 Pseudomonas sp. BJa3
TCTCCATCCGGAATGTCATTCATCACACCACTCCTCGCAGCAATCTGAACACATTTACCTATTACGATATGGTCTGCTACCCCCACACTCCCGCCAAGTTGAGACATATCGCCTATTGATGTACTTCCCGCAACTCCGCATTGCCCGGCAATAAGGCAATAGCGACCAATCTTTACATTGTGGGCAATCTGTACAAGATTGTCGATCTTGCTTCCTTCACCAATAATGGTATCTTCCAATGTACCGCGATCAATCGTTGT
>NZ_JAOXMC010000316.1:0-260 GCF_026343815.1 Pseudomonas sp. BJa3
AACGTTGTCCACCCGGGCCTGGCCCTTCTCGCCCTTTTCTTCCTGGTGGTAGTTGATCAGGCGGGACTGTTCTATGACTGTATGTCTGATCAGGTGCATCGGCATGTCGAGCACCTTGGAGGCGAGGTTCTCGAGCAGCTCGATGAAGGGGCCCAGCGCACTGGCGGCGCGGCCCTTGAGTGCCTTGGCGGCCAGCAGATGGCACATGGCGTCCCAGATCGACAGCTGGCTGTTACGGGCGTTTTCGCGGATGGCCTCGA
>NZ_JAOXMC010000317.1:0-260 GCF_026343815.1 Pseudomonas sp. BJa3
CGGCCACTGGTGTTGTAGTTGGAGCTCATGACGCCACCCTCGGCGCCCGCGGCCCCCACGGCCCGCCGGTCGCCCTCGCCCAGGCCCCGCACGCCGCCCCCGCCCACGCCCCCCCCCCCCCCGCCCACCCCCCCCCCCACCCCCGCCCCCCCCCACAGCCACGCCCCCCAGAGCCCGGCCGACGCATGGGGCCAGGGCGCCCCCGCCCGCTCCGCGACGGGTTTCCCCGAGGGGCCGGATGGTGTCGGGGGGGACGCCAT
>NZ_JAOXMC010000318.1:0-259 GCF_026343815.1 Pseudomonas sp. BJa3
TCCACTTTTATGTAAAGTTCTATCAATAAGAAAAACACTAGCACTTTTATTAGCTTTTATGGCGATCGGTCTTATCATATTGTCTGTTAATACGCATACTTTTATTGTTTTCCCTGTTTATTTCATAATCGGATTTGGGCTTGCGAGTTGGGCTCTTTCAGTTTCTTTGTCACAACTCCACTGTGATCCTGAATATCAGGGAAGATTGCAGGCAAGTTTTAATGGTATCTCTGGATGTTTTATTCTTGGAATCTATCTA
>NZ_JAOXMC010000319.1:0-259 GCF_026343815.1 Pseudomonas sp. BJa3
GAAACCGTGCCGGACCTGTACCCGAACGTCCGACCCGGCGCCGACTACCAGTGGTCGCTGACCCTGCTGCAGCGCTTCAAGCAGCAGCATCCGCAGCTGCCGACCAAGTCCGGGATCATGCTGGGCCTGGGCGAGACCATGGAGCAGGTGCAGGGCACGCTGCGCGACCTGCGCGCGCACGACGTCGACATGGTCACCATCGGCCAGTACCTGCAGCCCACGGCGCACCACCACCCGGTGCTGCGCTACTGGACGCCCG
>NZ_JAOXMC010000031.1:0-42231 GCF_026343815.1 Pseudomonas sp. BJa3
TGATTCAATTTGTTAAAGAGCGTTTGGTTAAGAGCGTTTCGTCTCAACCGAGGCGCGCATTCTACGCTTTCCTCATTTGCTGTCAAGCGTTTATTTTGAAGTTTTTCAGAAGCCGCTTTTTGCAAAACACCTTCTACCTCAACAACTTACCGCTTGCCTCGTGGCGTTCAACGCTGCGAGGAGGCGAATAATACGCGGTTTGATTTCAGAGTCAACACCTTGATCTGAAAAACTTTCGATCACCATCCGACGGCACGTCGGCAACTATTCGCCACGGTTGCCGCTCTGTAGAGAAACACGCAAGCGGAGCGGCTTTGCCATGAGCGATGCACAGAATGAGAAGACCCCGGGGCTATCGGCGGACGAAGAGCAGGAAGTCAGCCACAACCAGCCGCCGCGGGCGGCTGTCTTGCACGAGATCATCCGCTACCAGGGCGACCAGGAACTGGAGCGCACCCTCGCCGCCTTGTGGTGGTCCGCGCTGGCGGCCGGTCTGACCATGGGCCTGTCGTTGATGGCCATGGGGCTGTTCTATGCCCGCCTGCCCGAAGGCGACAGCGCCCAGGTAGTCGCCAGCCTGGGCTACAGCGCAGGCTTCCTGGCGGTGATCCTCGCCCGCCAGCAACTGTTCACCGAGAACACCCTGACCGCCGTGCTCCCGGTGATGACCGCGCCCACCCTGAGCAATCTCGGCCGGCTGCTGCGCCTGTGGAGCGTCGTCCTGCTCGGCAACCTGGCCGGCACGCTGCTGGTGGCCTGGGTGATGCTCGAACTGCCGATCTTCGACAGCAAGACCGACATCGCCTTCCTTGAGGTGGGCCGCAAGGTGATGACCAACGACATCAGCCAGATGTTCGCCAAGGGCATCGTCTCCGGGTGGATGATCGCCACCATGGTCTGGATGATCCCGTCCATGGAGCACGCCAAGATCTGGATCATCCTGGTGATCACCTACCTGATGGCCCTCGGCGACTTCACCCACATTGTCGTGGGCTCGGTGGAAGTGTCGTACCTGGTCTGGGCCGGCGATGAAACCTGGCAAGCGTTCTGGCTCGACTTCGCATTGCCCACCCTGGCGGGCAACATCATCGGCGGCAGCTTCATCTTCGCCCTGATCAGCCACGCCCAGGTACGCAGCGACAGCGGCAAGCCTCCCTCGAAGCTATTGAAGGACGACAAACAGACCAAGGACTAGCGCGCCGCAACCGCCCGTTCGGCTCCCCTGCCCCGCTGCGGCAATGGCCGTGGCCGCCACCAGTTCTGCCCGGGGTGCGGCGAGTCGAGGCTGACCCGCTCGCCCATCTGCGGCGTGCTCAGTTGCACCTGGGCGGTATTGGCCAGGGCCAGGATACGCTCGAAGGGCTCCTGCCAACCGTGGATGGACAGGTCGAAGGTGCCGTTATGAATCGGCAACAGCCAGCGACCTCGCAAGTCCAGGTGCGCCTGCAGGGTCTGTTCCGGCTGCATGTGCACATTGGGCCAGGCAACGTTATAGGCGCCAGTCTCCATCAGGGTCAGATCGAACGGCCCATACTGCTCGCCGACTTCACGGAAACCGTCGAAATAGCCGCTATCGCCACTGAAGAACAGCCGCAGCCCTTCGTCGATCATCACCCAGGACGCCCAGAGTCTGCGGTTGCTGTCGAACAGCCCGCGCCCGGAAAAATGCTGGGCAGGCGTGGCGACGAAGCGCACCCCTTCGACTTCGGTTTCCTGCCACCAGTCCAGTTGTCGCACCTTGGCCGGCGGCACGCCCCACTCGATGAGCAGGTCCCCCACGCCCAACGGTGCTAGGAAATGCTCGGTGCGCGGTGCCAGTTGGCGGATGGCCTGCTCATCCAGATGGTCGTAATGGTCGTGGGAGAGAATCACCGCAGTCAGTGGCGGCAGGTCGCTCAGCGCCAGCGGCGGCGCATGGAAGCGTAACGGCCCGGCCCATTGCACCGGCGAGGCGCGCTCGGCGAACACCGGGTCGGTAATGAAGAAGCGCCCGCGCAACTTGAGCAGCACGGTGGAATGGCCGAGGCGCCACAGGCTGTGATCCGGTGCGTCAGCCACCTGCTGGCGGGTCATCGGCTGGAGGGTCAGCGCCGCATCCGGTCGTGTTTGCGGTGGCTTGCGCAGCAACAGGTACTTGACGCCGATGCGCAGCTTCTTGAGCACGCCATCCTTGGGCAGTTCGACCTGGTTGAGAAAGCGTCCGTCACGCTGCGGTGCCGGCTCGCCAGCGGGGATAGCCATGGGGACCATGAGCAGCAGCACTCCGCAAAAGAGGAAAGCCTTCATATTACTCCACAGGGTCGGATCAACCGTGAAATGGCTTGCAAGGTCATTTTTCGCCGATGAAGGATTGTTCAACAATATTCACATTACTTATGCGATAAACGGCGCTCCACAGAAGAACGATAACCATGATCGACAACCGCAGCGGCAAGGGGCTCTCTTTCGTCAGGCGCATCTACCTGCCGCGCATCATCGGCCTGGGGATCGGCCTGTTCGCCGTGATGGCCGCCATCGCCCCGCTGAACCCACCGACCTGGGCCTGGGCCTTGCTGTTGCTCAATGGCCTGGTCTGGCCACATGTGGCCTACCTGTGGGCCCTGCGCTCGGCCACTCCCTACCAGGCCGAGCAGCGCAACATCCTGCTGGATTCGCTGATGGGCGGTTTCTGGACCGCGGCTATCCACTTCAACCCGCTACCCAGCGTCACCATCCTGTCGATGATGACCATGAACAACGTCGCCGCCGGTGGCAAACGCGTGCTGCTACGCGGCCTGTTTGCGCAGCTGTGCGGCATGCTCCTGGCCACCGCGCTGCTCGGCACCGGCCTGCAGACACAGGCCACGCAGTTGCAGGTCCTCGCCTGCCTGCCGATGCTGACCCTCTACCCCCTGGCCCTGGGCTGGGTGTGCTATCAGCTGGCGATCAAGCTGACCGAACACAAGCGCCGCCTCAGCGCCCTGAGCCGTACCGACAGCCTGACCGGCCTGCTCAACCATGGCTCGTGGAAAGACCTGCTGCTGCTCAAGTTCCAGATCTGCCAGCAGCAAAGGCTGCCGGCGGTCATCGCGCTGATCGACATCGACCACTTCAAGACCATCAACGATACCTACGGCCATGTGGTCGGCGACTGCGTGCTGCGCCAACTCAGCCAGGAGCTCAAGCGCAGCTTGCGCGAAGACGACCTGGCCGGGCGCTATGGCGGCGACGAGTTCTGCGTAATCCTCCCCGGCACCCACGAAGCCCAGGCCTGCCAGGCCATGGAGCGCCTGCGCGAACACGTGGCCGCCTACCGCAACCCGCACTTGCCGGGCTTGCGCATCAGCCTGAGCATCGGCCTGGCCGACTTCCGTCCGGGCCTCGCCTCACCGGAGCACTGGCTGGAACAGGCCGACAAGGCCCTGTATGCCGCCAAGCACCAGGGGCGCGACCAGGTCAATTTCGCTCGCGGCGAGGCCGCCACGCTCAGGCTGGCCTATCCTGACTGAACCTTCGCCCAGGCCTCGGGCGCAAGACAGCAGTTGAAGGAGTCGCCCGTACATGGACAGGAACGTCGACCTTTCATCCTCCAGACCCACCTCGCGCCTGCAGGTGCGCCGCCTGGTGGGCGGTTTCTGCGCGCTGTTCGGGCTCGCCTGCGTGTTCACCCTGGTGGCATTGTTCAACATCGCCACCACGCTGGACCGCCAGGCGCTGCAGCAAAGCACCTTCCAGGCCTCTCAGGCACTGGAACAACGGCTGGTTGCCTCGCGCCAGTTCCTCTCCAGCTACGCAGTCTGGGACGCCGCCTACGCACATCTGGTAGGCAAGGTCGACTGGCAGTGGGCATATGACGAAAAGAACGTCGGTGAGTCGCTGTACAGCGCCAGCGGCTACGAAGGTGTGTTCGTGGTCGAGGATGAGCGCACCACCTACGCCCTGTTCAAGGGCAAACCCACCGACTCGCCGGCTAGCGCCCATATCGACAGCCCCCTGGCGGCAATCATCGACGCGGCGCGCAGGGCAGCACCGGCCCGCGAGCAGGTAACCCACTTCGTACGCTTCAACGGCTGGCCCGCAGTGCTCAGCGCCGCGGCAGTACGCCCGGACAAGGAAGTGACCGAGGCTGATGTAAAACAGGCGCCGGTGATGGTGTTCGTCGACCAGCTGACCGAAACCAAGCTCGCAGTTCTGGGCAAAGGCGCGGGTTTGACCGGCATGCGCCTGGAGAAAAGCACCGTCGCTGAGGCCGGACAACCGCATATCGCCCTCGGCGAAACCGGTTATCACCTGGTATGGAACACGCCGTTGCCGGGCCGTCAACTGCTCCATGCCTTCCTGCCGCCGCTGTTGGCGGTATTCCTGATGCTTGGCCTGGTGCTGCTCTACCTGTTCCGCCACGCCCTGCGCAGTTCCCGGGCAATAGATGAAAGCCTGCTGCGATTGCAGCAGAGCAACCGCGCCCTGGAGGCCAGCGAGCAGCGCTTTCGCGCAGTGGCCGAAGCCGCCTCCGACTGGATCTGGGAAACCGACCGCCATCACCGCCTGACCTACCTGTCGCAGCGCTTCGTCAGCGTCACCGGCTACCGCATCGAGGACTGGCTAGGCCAGCCGCTCAACCAGTTGCTGGCCTGCGACACCACGCCCCTGCTGCCCTGGCTCGACAACGAGGCCGACAGCGACACGCAGCAACTGGCCAACCTGCGTTGCAACTACGATGACGCCACCGGGCAGAACCGTTACTGCCGTGTGTCGGCGCGCTCGATCATCTATGAAGGCAAGCTCGCCGGGTTTCGCGGCACCGCCAGCGACATCACCGACGAGGTTGCCGCCCATGCCCGCATCCAGCACCTGTCGATGCACGACGCCCTGACGGGCCTGGCAAATCGCAACAAACTCTCGCGCCATCTCGAACAAGCCCTGCTGCGCGGCAGCGACTCGCCGCCGCTGACGCTGTTGCTGCTCGACCTGGACAGCTTCAAGCCGATCAACGACTCCCTCGGCCACCCCGCCGGCGATGCGGTGTTGCAGGAAGTGGCCAGCCGCCTGCGCGATACTACCCGCGACGATGACCTGGTTGCCCGCCTGGGTGGCGATGAGTTCGTCCTGGCCCTGCATGGCCTGGACAACCGCAGCGAGATCGACCGCTTCTGCGCACGCCTGCTCGACCTGCTGCAACAACCCATCGGTTTCGAGGAGCACCAGTTGCACATCGGCGCCAGCATCGGCATCGCCCAGACCCGGGCACAGGGCTACGATGCCGGCGAACTGATCCGTTGCGCCGACATTGCCCTGTACCAGGCCAAGGCCGACGGCAAGAACACCTGGCGCTACTTCTCGCCGGAAATGAACCAGCAGATCCAGTACCGCCGCCAGCTGGAAAACGACCTGCGCCGGGCGATCAAGCAGCACGAGTTCGTGCTGCACTACCAGCCACGCTACCGCCTGGACGATCTGCGCATTGTTTCGGTGGAAGCTCTTTTGCGCTGGGAGCATCCCCAGGAAGGGCTTATCGGGCCAGACACCTTCATTCCCTTGGCCGAACAGAGCGACCTGATCGTCCCGCTGGGCCGCTGGGTGCTCGAAGAAGCCTGCCGCAATGCCCGTGACTGGCCCGAAGAGCTGCTGGTCTCGGTCAACCTGTCGCCCGCGCAGTTCTCCCGTAGCGATGTGGTCGCCGATGTGCGCCAGGTGTTGTTGGACACCGGATTCCCCGCCCAGCGCCTGGAGCTGGAAATCACCGAGAACGTGATGCTCAACGACATCGAAGGCGCCCTGGGCACCATGCTCGCGCTCAAGGAACTGGGCGTGCGCCTGAACATGGACGACTTCGGCACCGGCTACTCGTCACTGGGCTACCTGCGCACCTACCCCTTCGACAGCATCAAGATAGACAAGCGCTTCATCGCCGGATTGAGCAGCCAGAGCGGCAACGACCGGGCCGTGGTCCAGGCGATCATCAACCTCGGCAAGGCCATGGGGCTGACCGTGACCGCCGAGGGCGTGGAGACCGAGCAGCAATTGAAGGCGCTGGACAAGGAGCAGTGCCATGAGGTGCAGGGCTACTACTTGAGCAGGCCGGTGGACCGGGCCGCGTTCGAGGCGCTGCTGGCTAACCGGGAAGTTCGCCAGGATGCGTCCTGAATGCACTGCCCAGGCTCAACGCAGGTTGCGCTCAGCGACAATCTCGGGCAAATCGGTACGGTTGAGGTAGATGCGCAACGGCTCGCCGATATTTAACCTGTCATCCACATGCTGTTCCAGCAGCAACGCCAGGCGCTCTCGGCACAGCGCCATGCGTGCATCGGCCTCGGGCCGCCAGACGAACTCGCTGCAGGGCGTGATGCTGTCGTCGGCCACGTCCATGCCGAACGCGTCCTCTGAAAACCGCACGATATGGGTGCCGCGTTTGCCGTGAAAGCCGACGAAGCCCTTGAGCTGGTCGGCGGCGATGCAGATGTCCTGGGATGTGATGGCCATGGCGTAACCTCGCAAAGAATTCGGAAGTGACGCACGCAGAGGGGGCGGTCGCCTCTGGCGGGCAACGCGCAAGTGCCAGCCTAACCCAAGTGCCAGACCGTTCGCCAAGGTTTTTCACCCATCGCGCCAAGGCCCGCTAGACTGGATTTTCGAGCCCCTTCGTCGTTATCGGATCCGCCCCTCATGACCCAGGCCGTCACCGCCGACATCGCCATCATTGGTCGCATCAACGCCGTGCCGGCCATCCTCCAGGTCATCTGCGAGACCACGGGCCTGCGCTTTGCCGCCGTGGCCCGGGTGACCGAAAGCAGCTGGACGGCCTGCGCGGTGCTCGACACCCTGGGATTCGGCCTCGAAGTAGGCGGCGAACTCGAGGTCGCCTCCACGCTGTGCCACGAAATCCGCAGTACACGCCAGACCATCATCATCGACAAGGCCAGCGAGGATGAGCAGTACTGCCGCCACCACGCCCCGCACCAGTATCGCTTCGAAAGCTACATTTCAGTTCCGGTGCTACGTACCGACGGCAGCTTCTTCGGTACCATCTGTGCCCTGGACGCCCAGCCAACGCAACTCAAAGGCACGGCAATCCAGCCAATGATGGAATCGTTCGCCCGCCTGCTGGCCATCCAGATCGAAAGCGAGGAAAGCGCCCAGCGCACTGAGCGTGCCCTGCACAAAGAGCGCGCCATGGCCGAGGTCCGTGAGCAGTTCATTGCGGTACTCGGACACGACCTGCGCAACCCGCTGTTCGCCATCACTGCCGGTGCCGAATTGCTCAGCCAACGGCTGGTGGACGACAAACAACGTGCTATCGCCCTGCATATCCGTACCTGCGGCCGGCGAGCCACCGAACTCGTGCGCGATATGCTGGACTTTGCCCGCGGCCGCCTCGGTGCGGGGATCCCTTTGAACTTGCAGCCTTGCCACGATCTGCCCGAAGCCCTCGGCCATGTGGCCTCCGAACTGCAGCGTGTGCACCCGCGACGGCGCATCATCCTTGACATTGGCCAAGTTGGAGGACTGTTGTGTGACCGCGAACGGATCACGCAACTGTTGTCCAACCTGATAGCCAATGCCCTGCTTCATGGCGATCCACAGGGCCCGGTCACCGTGCGTGCGACCCTCAGCGATAATACGTTCGACCTTAGCGTGCACAACCAGGGCACGCCGATAGACCCACAAACCCTACCCCTGCTGTTCGAGCCCTTCACCCGACCGATCTCCGGCGCGCCCCAGGCAGGCCTGGGGCTGGGCCTGTACATCGCCAAGCAGATCGCCCTGGCCCACGGCGGTCACATGGAGGTGACGTCCAGTGCCGAGGCGGGCACGCTGTTCAGTGTTCACCTGCCGGCGGATCGACCTGCGACTCCAGCAGCACCGAGAGCCAGTTCATGAACGCCTGGACCCGGCGCGGCACATGGCGCTGCCGCGCATACAACAGCGAAACCGGCATGGCCCGCGCCTGCCAGGGCTCGAGCAGCGACACCAGTTCACCGTCACGCAGATGCTCGTCGACGCCTACCGCCGGCACCTGAATCAGACCGAGCCCAGCAAGACAGGCAGCGGAATAGGCCTCTGCATTGTTCACCGTGACCACGCCGGCCATGGCCTGGAAGCGCAGTTCGCCGCCCTGCTCGTATTCGAATCCGGCACTGCGCGCGCCGAGGTTGCGCACGTAGTGGACCAATCTATGATCGGCCAGGTCCTCCAGGCTGCGGGGTAGGCCATGCCGCTCTAGATAGGCGGGGCTGGCGCAGTTGCGCATGCTCAGCCGCCCAACCGGGCGCGCTACCACATCCAGGTCGCTGAGCATGCCGATGCGCATCACGCAGTCAAAACCTTCGCGCAGCAGGTCGACCTGGCGGTCGGTGCAACTGATCTCCACGTCCAGGCGCGGGAAACGCTCGAGAAACCGCGGCAGCGCCGGCACGATGACCCGTCGCGCCATCATGGTAGGCAGGTCGATCCGCAGACGCCCGGCCAGCTCGGCGTCGTCGGCGCTGAACAGGCTTTCAATCTCATCCATGCCCGACAACAGGTCCTTGCTGCGCTCGTACAGCAAGGCGCCGTCCTGGGTCGTGCGCACCCGGCGCGTGGTGCGGTTGAGCAGGCGCGTGCCGAGCAGGTTTTCCAGCGCCCGCACCTGTTCGGAGACAGTCGAGCGCGGCAGCCCCAGGCTTTCGCCGGCCAGGGTGAAACTGCTCAGTTCGCTGACCCTGACAAAGGTACGCAGCAGATCCAGCTTGTTCATACCCATCCTCATTGTCCGATTTATACGAACAGTATTTCCGGAATCCGTGGATTTAACAGCCTATCCACGATCAATAACCTGTCCGCAACAGCCAGCCATAACGAGGTATCCGACATGACTCGCAAGATCGCACTGATCACCGGCGCCAGCCGCGGCCTGGGCAAGAACACCGCCGAACACCTGGCCGCCCGTGGCATCGACATCATCGGCACCTACCACAGCAAGGCCGACGAAGCCCGCGCCGTGGCGGCCACGCTGGAGCAGGCCGGCGTGCGCGCCGCCATGCTGCCACTGGACGTCAGCGACAGCGTCAGCTTCGCAGGTTTCGTCGAACGCCTGGGCGACACCCTCGAACAGCAGTTCGGCCGCCGTCAGCTGGACTTCCTGGTGAACAACGCCGGCATCGGCCTGAACGTGCCATTCAGCGAGACCAGCGAGGCGCAGTTCGACCAGTTGCTGAACATCCAGCTCAAAGGCCCGTTCTTCCTTACCCAGCGCCTGCTGCCGCTGCTGGCCGACGGCGGGCGCATCGTCAACATCTCCACCGGCCTGACCCGCTTCGCCCTGCCCGGCTATGCCGCCTATGCGGCCATGAAGGGCGCCATGGAAGTACTGACCCGCTACCAGGCCAAGGAACTGGGCGCGCGCGGCATCCGGGTGAACATTCTCGCGCCGGGCGCCATCGAGACCGATTTCGGCGGGGGCGTGGTGCGTGACAATCAGCAGGTCAATGACTACATCGCTGGCAACACCGCGCTGGGCCGGGTCGGCCTGCCCGACGATATCGGCGCGGCCATCGCCCTGTTGCTGGAAGATGGCAATGGCTGGATCAGCGGGCAGCGGCTGGAGGTGTCGGGGGGCATGTTCCTCTGAGGCGCACGCTGCGCAATGCGCTCAAGCTCTGTTCAAGGCCTGGTGCAGCGCGGCGACGGCAGGGAGTGACAAAGCCTCATGGGTGATGCACAAGCCGATCCGGCGCCGCAGTGCCAGGCCGCTGCCGGGCCGCCAGTAGACCCCGGGACAGCGCTCGGCCAGGGACTGCGGCAACCATGCCGCGCCCAGCCCGGCGGCGACCATGGCCAGCGCCAGTTGCAACGAACCGGCCTGGCCAACCTGCTCGCCTTCGCCGTACAACCCCATCAGGCGCTGGTGCGAAGGATGCTGCGGACAGGTGATCCAGCGCCCGTCCGGCTGGCTGCCGGTCGCCATCACCAGCACAAAGGCCTCCTCCCACAACGGCAGGAACAGTTCGTCCTCGCAGCGCTGGGCCTCATCGGCCAGCCGCGCATCCCCGTCGCAGCCTTCGAGCAAGGTCAATTGCAGGCCCGCCACCGCCTGGTTGGCCAGGCGCACGCAAGCCTCGACCTGGGCCGGCGCGATGTCCGCCTCGATGCCCAGGGCCAAAGGCATCCGCTTCTGCCCCTGGCGAAAGCGCAGGCGCAGCGCATCGGCCTCGGCCACCATGCGACAGGCCTGGGGATACAGCTCACGCGCCTGCTCGCTGACTTCGACCCCACGGGCCTGACGCAGGAACAGCTCGGCGCCCAGGTCATCCTCCAGCTGGCGGATAGTCACCGACAAGGTCGGCTGCGCCACGCACAGGCGCTGGGCGGCTACAGTGATGTTGCGCGCTTCGAATACCGCGATAAAAGCCTTGAGATGCCGGATATCCATAGATAGAACCGATGCCAGCCAGAGAAATAAGCCGTTTTTCATGGCCGAAAGGGTTATCTAGAATCCTGGCCATCGAAAGTGATTATGCCTGGGAGGCAACCATGAACAAACCCCTGATCATTATCACAGGCGCCAGCTCTGGCATCGGCGCCGCCACCGCCCAACGCTTTTCCGCCGCGGGCCATCCGCTGTTGCTGATCGCCCGCCGCCTGGATCGCCTGGAGGCGCTGGCGTTGCCCGACTGCCTGTGCCGCGCCGTGGATATCCGCGACCGCGCGGCGCTGGTGGCCGCCGTGGCCGAGGCCGAAGCCGTGTACGGGCCGGCCGATGCCCTGGTGAACAATGCCGGGGTGATGCTGCTGGGGCAGATGCACGAACAGGACCCGGAACAATGGGAGCGCATGTTCGACATAAACGTCAAAGGCCTGCTCAACGGCGTGCACGCGCTGGTCGGCGGGATGGTCGAGCGGCGCCATGGCACCCTGATCAATGTCAGCTCGGTGGCCGGACGCAAGACCTTCCCCAACCATGTGGCCTACGTAGGCAGCAAGTTCGCCGTGCACGGGTTGTCGGAGAACCTGCGCGAGGAGTTGGCGCCGCACAATGTGCGGGTGGTGACCATCGCGCCGGGCGCAGTGGAGACCGAGCTGCTCGGGCATACCACCGACGAGGGCATCAAGCGCGACTACGAAGCGTGGAAGGCCAATGACATGGGCGGCGTGGTGCTGTCGGCGGAGGATGTCGCCGGGGCGATCATCTGGGCCTACCAGCAGCCGCAGCAAGTGTGCATTCGCGAGATCGTGCTGGCGGCGACTGCCCAGCAGCCTTGAGGCTGAGTACCGGGGGCGCCATGCGCCCCGTTCGCCGGCGAGCCGGCTCCCACACCGACCGCACCGGGTTCAAGTCATGCGCAATCCAGTGGGCGCTGGCCTGCGCCTTCAAGGCGCTTCATGCACCTGCACGCTCGCAGTCATGCCGGCGCTCAGGGTCACGCCCTCGGGCACCTGGTCCAGGCGGATGCGCACGGGAATGCGCTGCGCCAGCCGCACCCAGTTGAACGTTGGCTCCACCTCGGGCAGCAACTGCCCATCCGGCGTCGAGTTGCGGTCGGTGATCCCTCGGCTGATGCTTTCCACCTGCCCTTGCATCGCATCGCCGGCACCCATGAGCCAGACCTTGACCGGGTCACCGACGCGAATCCGCGGCAGCTTGGTTTCTTCGAAATACGCCTGGATATAGAAAGTGGCATCGTCCACCAGCGCCATCACCGATTGCCCGGTGTTGACGAAATTGCCCTCGGCCAGGCGTAGATTGGTGATATGCCCGCCGCGCGGGGCTCGGACTTCGCTGCGGGCCAGGTTGATCTTTGCCACTTGTAACTGGGCCTCGGCCTCGTGCAGTTCGCCGCGGGCGACAGCGGCGTTGATCTGGGCGTTCTCACGCAACTCGGCACTGATCGCCTCAGGGCCCAGGGCTGTGCGCCGGGCGGCCTCGCGCTCGCGCAGGCGCAACTGCTGGGTACGCGTCTCGACCACGGCGGTGGCCTGCTCGAAGGCGGCCTGGAAGCGTTCGCGGTCGATGCTCATCAGCAGCTCGCCGGCCTTCACCTGCTGGTTGTCATGCACCTTCAACGCGCTGACCCAGCCAGACACGTCTGGGGCGATCACTACCACGTCGGCACGCACCCGGGCATCCCGGGTCCAGGGCGTGAGCATGTAGTACTGCCACAATTGATAGCCGGCAAAAACAGCGACGATCACCACACACAAGGTGACCAGGGTACGTACGACTGTACGCATGGACTTACTCCTTACAAAGGGCCTGACAGGCGCACCACCCCATACAGCACACAGACGAACAGCGCCGCGTCGAACAACGCCTCGTGCCAGATCCAGCGCCCCAGGGGGGTGGCCTGCACGACGAAGCGCAACAGCCCGGTGAGCACCAGCGCCAGCAACACATAGATCAAAAACGGGCTGAGCAGCACGCCGCCCACTGCCCACTCACGCAACTCCATGGGCTTCCTCCTGCCAGCGGCACCACTTGCCCCAGCTCTTGCGCAATTGCAGCACCGCGCCGATGGCCAGGCGCAGCGGGTCACTGGGCGGCCGGCGGCGCAGGGCCTCGATGAACTCTTCACTGGCGGCGTCCAGGCGCTGGCCCCGCCCCGGCGCCGGGCCGCTGGCGAGTACCGCCTGCAACTGCTGCAGGTACTGGCGCTCGGCATTGCCCAGCGGTGCCTTGGCCACGGCCAGGCACATGCGCAGGTGCACCAGTTCGTCACCGATATCCAGACCGTGCAGGCCATCGTCCCAGCGCTTGCGCTCGGCTTCGGGCAGCTCACTGGCATGCCGCGCCAGTTGCATCAGGCGGTCGGCCATGCGCCCACCGAACCAGCTGTCGGCGCCGCGCAGGTCGCGCCGGGTCAGGCGCACCAGGTCGCCTTGCGTGGCCGCGCGCAGGCGCCGGCCAAGCCAGGCCGGGTGGCGCAGCACCAGCAAGCGGAACGCCATTACCGCGGCGCCCACGCCCAGCAGCATGGCCTGGGCGCTGTTGAGCATGGTCGCCACATCGAAATGCATGGCATTGAGCGGCGCCACCAAAACGATGAAGTGCAGGCAATAGGAAGTGGCAGTCGCCCCGGTACGCGGATGGGCCATGCCCAGTGCGCCGAAGAACAGCGGCACGCCCATGCCCAGGCAGAGCATGGCGAAGCTGCTCCATTGCGGCAGCAGGATCTGCCCCACCAGGAACGCCACCGGGATGGCCAGGAGGATACCGCGCAGGAAACTCAGGCCGATCTGCGCGCCGTTCTCGCGGCTGGCGAACAGGCTGCAGACCACACAGGTGAGCACCAGGCCGCCTGGCGCCGATGGCCAGGCCGTGGCCAGCCAGAAACTGCTCATGGCCAGGAAGGCCAGGGCGCTGCGCGAACCGAACAGCAGGGCAAGGGACAGGTCGCGATGAGTTGCCAGGCTCTGTGTCGCCTTTCTTGGCGCCCGCCCCTGCTCGACGTCGTCGAGGGCCTGGGTGCAAGCCATCGTGTAGTCCAGCAGCAAGCTCAGGCGCGCCAGGCAGTAATGCTCGGCGGGGCTGATCCGCTCGTCGTGGGCGGCGTCCCAGACACGCTGGCGCAACAGCAGCAAGCTGGGCTGGTCGGGGCTGGCCAGGTGAGCGCGCACCTCTTCCAGCCATGGCGCCAGATGCCTGGCTTCGCCCTCTTCAAGCTGGCGCCACTGTCTGCGCACCGAGCGTGAGATGCGCAAAAGCACCATCAGTGACTGGCTCAGGCCGCTGATCGCCCGGGCGCGTTGGCGGCCGCGGCTGCCTTCGAACCAGGCGTGTTCGCGCTGGGCATCAATGGCGACGATGCGCCCGAGGCTGTCTAGCAGGCCGCTGCGTGCCTCGTCTTCGCCCCCAAGCATGGCGCTGGCCGCCTGCAGGCCGTTGTGCCAAGCCTGGCGAGCCTGGCCGGCCAGTTGCTGCTCCACGCGCATTGGCCAGAGCAGCGCGCTGGTTAGGGTGGCGCAGACGATGCCCAGGCAGATCTCGGTGCAGCGCGCCACGGCCTGGTCGAATACCTGCAGCGGATGGTCGATCGCCGGGAGGGCGATGATCGCCACGGTGTAGCCGGCCAGCACGAACGCGTAGGCCCAGGCGCTGCGCAGTTGGGTCGAGGCAGCGGTGCACAGGGCCAGCCACAAGGCCAGGGTCAGCAGGAACAGCCACGGGGTCTGGGCAAACAGGCCGATGAACACCACCGACATGCAGGTGCCGACCAGGGTGCCGGCCAACCGCGCCAAGCCCTTCTGCACCACCATCCCCGACAACGGCTGGGCGACGATGAAGGCGGTCATCAGCGCCCACGCCGGTTGCTCCAGGCCCCAGCGCATCGCCAGCCACAACGCCAGGCCGCCACCGAGCAAGGTCTTGATGGCGAACTTGAGGGCGAGGCTGCTGGGGGCAAACAGGGCCTGGAAGGTGATGGGCACGAAACGGACCTTGGGCGCGCAGGGGATAATAGGAAGAAAGATAGACAACGAAAGAGAGGATAAAGCGCAAACGATTAATTAGCTAGCTAATCATCTAGATGGACAGATTTTCGCAGGCAAAAAAATGGGCGACCGAAGTCGCCCTAAATGCCTTGCGTGCTCGTGTATCGGGAAGGATCAGCGCTGGTTGCGCTTTTTCGAGTCCTTCCAGATGAAAATGCCCAGACCGGCGAAGAAGGCCAACATCAACCCGACTGTTACCACCCCGGCGATAACCACGTTGTCGAAGAACATGTCGGCTCCTCCCTTGATGTGCCGTCATCCGATGGGTGCAAGGTAACCAATGCGAGGAGGGGGAAAATTGACCGGAGTCAATGGCGCCCGGAGCCGGGCGCGGAAGGCGGGTGCAGGGTTGACCTGCATCAAGTTTCAGCGCTTCTTCGGTTTGCCCTTGGGCTTTTTCTTCTTGGCCTGGCTCAGCGGCATGGCCTGCTCGAAGGCCTGGCGCATGTCGTCCAGGCGCTTGTCATTGAGGTCGTGAATGCGTTTGGCGCGTTCGGCGCCGAAATCGATCAGGTTGTCTTGGCTCATGGCGGGCTCGACGGACAGCAGAGGCCTCAATAATGAAGGCTTGCCAGGGCGCTGACTAGTCAGACTTCGATATCCACCAGCAACCCCTGGCGCGTGCGCTCGCCCATCGGCGCCACCGGCACGGTGTTGTCGGCGTTGAGTTCCTCGCCCGGCAGCGCCTCGTAACGATCACCTTCAGCCTGCTTGCGCCTTTTTTGCTGGCGGCGTTGCTCGTCACGCAGCAGCAAGGCCTGCTCTTCGGGATCACGATGATTCTTCAGGTCGATCGTGCCATCGCTGGAGGTCGGCTGCGTGGGCACCACCGGCGCAATGGTCGGCGGCGGCTTGACCGGGTCGTGTTGCGAGGTCACGGGGGCGGCACTGAGCGGGATGATAGGCGGCAGCATGGGAGGTCTCCTGTAGCCTTGTTGTCGGCTGGTGGTACGCCGCCTTGAATGCCTGCGGTCGAAGGTGTGCGGCGTGTCACAACGCCGCATTGCGCTGGAGTATAGCGCGGGCCTACTCGGCGTCTTCGTCCGGGTCGTCGGGTGGAGGGCTCGCCTCGCTCCATGGCCGCTTGTAAACCTGCTGCCAGACCGCATCCATATGTTCGCGCACACCTGGCGGGGCATTCTTCAACGATGCGCTGTCTTCGCGCTCGCCGCCGAACGGGTCCTCACCGGGCGGGCTGATCAGCGACTGACCGGTGATGGTGTAGATCGCCTGGCCTTCACGCATCTCGATGGCGATGTCGTGGGGGTCGATACCGCCACCGCAGAAGGCATGGCTGGCCACTGTCACTTCGGCGACACCGTCCTTGTTCAGGTCGCCGACATCACTGACATCGGTATAGAAGTCGACGTCCAGGTCCAGGCCGGCGCAGGTGGTCTCCTGCTCGATCTGCCAGCGCGGCTTGAAGACATCGGCACTGGCGGCACGGCCATACAGGGTGGCCTTGAGCACCACCTTGTCGACTTCCTCCTCGGTATCGGGGTCGGTGGCCTGGCCGTCGACCCGGCTCAGCACCAGCAGGCCCTCGCCCTCGCGGTCATGGAAGTGCACGCTCTTGATCGGCGTCTGCACACCGAGCACTTCCAGTTGTTCGACCGGGATTGGCGGCAGGATCTCGAAGCTTTTCTGTTCGCAGGCGGCCAGCAGCGCCAGGCTGCCCAGGCCCAAGGTGACGTTCAACCAGCGGTGCTTGGCAAACATGTTGGCGCATGGCCCTCGTGACGGGTGTTCGTCGATGAACACGCTAGACTCACTGAGATTCTTTGGTCTGGCGCAGCCGATCCGGTAACATGGCCAGCTTTTTCATCGCGGGAGTTTTGGCAGTATGGCGCAGCAGTATCAACCGGGGCAACGCTGGATCAGCGACAGCGAGGCCGAGCTCGGTCTTGGGACCATCCTGGCGCAGGATGGCCGCCTGTTGACCGTGCTCTACCCGGCCACGGGCGACACCCGCCAGTACTCGCTACGCAATGCGCCGCTGACCCGCGTGCGTTTCTCGCCAGGCGACCTGATCACCCATTTCGAAGGCTGGAAGCTCACCGTGCAGGAGGTCGAGGACATCGACGGCCTGATGGTCTATCACGGCATCGACCCGCAGAACCAGCCGCGCACACTGCCCGAGACGCAGCTGTCCAACTTCATTCAGTTCCGCCTGGCCAGCGACCGCCTGTTCGCCGGGCAGATCGACCCGCTGTCGTGGTTCTCCCTGCGCTACAACACCCTGCAGCACACCAGCAAGCAGATGCTCTCCACGCTGTGGGGCCTGGGTGGCGTGCGCGCCCAACCTATCGCCCACCAGTTGCACATCGCCCGTGAAGTGGCCGACCGCATCGCTCCCCGCGTACTGCTGGCAGACGAAGTGGGCCTGGGCAAGACCATCGAGGCCGGCCTGGTCATCCACCGCCAGCTGCTGTCCGGTCGCGCCAGTCGCGTACTGATCCTGGTACCGGAAAACCTCCAGCACCAGTGGCTGGTGGAAATGCGCCGGCGCTTCAACCTGCAGGTTGCGCTGTTCGACGCCGAGCGCTTCATCGAAAGCGACGCCAGCAACCCGTTCGAGGATGCCCAGCTGGCGCTGGTGGCGCTGGAGTGGCTGGTCGAGGACGAAAAGGCCCAGGACGCGCTGTTCGCCGCCGGCTGGGACCTGATGGTGGTCGATGAGGCCCACCACCTGGTCTGGCACGAAGAGCAGGCCAGCCCCGAATACTCGCTGGTCGAGCAGCTGGCCCAGGTGATTCCCGGCGTGCTGCTGCTCACCGCCACGCCTGAACAGCTCGGCCAGGACAGCCACTTCGCCCGCCTGCGCCTGCTCGACCCCAACCGCTTCCACGACCTGGCCGCCTTCCGCGCCGAAAGCGAGCACTATCGCCCGGTGGCCGAAGCCGTACAGGAGCTGCTCGACGAAGGCCGTCTGTCGCCGAACGCTCACGCCACCATTCAGGGCTTCCTCGGCGCCGAAGGCGAAGCACTGCTGGCCGCAGTCAGCGATGGCGACAGCCAGGCCAGCGCGCGCCTGATCCGCGAACTGCTCGACCGCCACGGTACCGGCCGCGTGCTGTTCCGCAACACCCGTGCGGCGATCCAGGGCTTCCCCGAGCGCCAACTGCACCCCTACCCGCTGGCCAACCCCGAGGCCTACGCCGACCTGCCTTCGGGCGAGCGCGCCGAGCTGTACCCGGAAGTGGCCTTCCAGGCCCAGGGCGAAGCCGGCGACGACGAGCGCTGGTGGCGTTTCGACCCTCGGGTCGACTGGCTGATCGACACCCTGAAGATGCTCAAGCGCACCAAGGTCCTGGTGATCTGCGCCCACGCCGAGACCGCCATGGACCTGGAAGACGCCCTGCGCGTGCGCTCCGGCATCCCGGCCTCGGTGTTCCATGAAGGCATGAGCATCCTCGAGCGCGACCGCGCCGCCGCCTACTTCGCCGACGAAGAGTTCGGCGCCCAGGTGCTGGTGTGTTCCGAGATCGGCAGCGAAGGCCGCAACTTCCAGTTCGCCCATCACCTGGTGATGTTCGACCTGCCGGCCCACCCGGACCTGCTCGAGCAACGCATCGGCCGCCTCGACCGGATCGGCCAGAAGCACACGATCCAACTGCACATCCCGTACCTGCAGGACAGCCCGCAAGAGCGCCTGTTCCAGTGGTACCACGAAGGCCTCAACGCCTTCCTCAACACCTGCCCGACCGGCAACGCCCTGCAACATCAGTTCGGCCCGCGCCTGCTGCAACAGCTGGCCGGTGGCGACGACAAAGGCTGGACCCAGCTGGTCGGCGAGGCCCGCGCCGAACGCGAGCGCCTGGAGGCCGAGCTGCACACCGGTCGTGACCGCCTGCTGGAGCTCAACTCCGGTGGCGCAGGCGAAGGCCAGGCGCTGGTCGAGGCAATCCTTGAGCAGGACGACCAGTTCGCCCTGCCGATCTACATGGAAACCCTGTTCGACGCCTTCGGTATCGACAGCGAGGACCACTCGGAAAACGCCCTGATCCTCAAGCCAAGCGAGAAGATGCTCGACGCCAGCTTCCCGCTGGGTGACGACGAAGGCGTGACCATCACTTACGACCGCGGCCAGGCGCTGTCGCGCGAGGACATGCAGTTCCTCACCTGGGAGCACCCGATGGTCCAGGGTGGCATGGACCTGGTGTTGTCCGGCTCGATGGGCAACACCGCCGTGGCGCTGATCAAGAACAAGGCGCTCAAGCCCGGTACCGTGCTGCTCGAACTGCTCTATGTCAGCGAAGTGGTGGCACCGCGCAGCCTGCAGCTGGGGCGCTACCTGCCGCCGGCCGCGCTGCGCTGCCTGCTCGACACCAACGGCAACGACCTGGGTCCGCGGGTGGCCTTCGAAACCCTCAACGACCAGCTTGAAAGCGTGCCCAAGGCCAGCGCCAACAAGTTCATCCAGGCCCAGCGCGACGTGCTGGCCAAACGCATCGCCGCGGGCGAGGCCAAGGTCCTGCCAACCCACGACGAGCGCGTGGCCCAGGCCCGCCAACGCCTCGCCGCCGAAGCCGACGAGGAGCTGGCGCGCCTGACTGCGTTGAAGGCCGTCAACCCGAGCGTGCGCGACAGCGAGATCGACGCCCTGCGCAAGCAGCGAGAAGAGGGCCTGGCGGCGCTGGAAAAAGCGGCACTGCGCCTCGAGGCAATCCGGGTGCTCGTCGCCGGTTGATCCCATGGCGGTCATCGCGGGGCAAGCCCGCTCCCACAATTCCGGCCCGGAATTGCAGGGAGCAGGCTTGCCCCGCTCTCGTTACGGCCTGCAAACCATTCATTTAGACCATCTGGCTATTGCCTCCATATCCAAATGGTAGAAATCAAATTGCCATTAATCAGGAAGGCTTAGGTACCCGTTCCTATACTCCAGCAGGAACAGTCTCCATCCGTGCTTTTTGGGGACGAGTGAAGACTCGACGAAGAGGCCTGCAATGGAGTGGCTGGGACTGCAATTGTTCGCCGAGCTGCCGGCGACCGGACAGATCATCCTCGACTGCCGACACAACCCCTTCCTGGTGCTGCTTGCCTTCATCGTGGCCAGCGCCGCCTGTTTCGCCACCCTGGACATGAGCGAACGCCAGAGCCAATGCGAAGACCGCTTCGCCCGCCGCCAATGGCGTGTGCTCGGTGCCTGCTGCCTGGCCGGGGGCATCTGGGCCATGCATTTCATCAGCATGCTGGCCTTCCAGGCGCCCCTGGAAATCCACTTCGACGCCCCGCTGACCGGCCTGTCACTGCTGGTGGCGCTGCTGGCTGCCTGGCTGGCGATGAACAGCCTCAACCGCAGCCAGATGCGCCTGCGCCACTACCTGCAGACCGCGCTGTTCATCGGCCTGGGCATCAGTGTCATGCACTACACCGGCATGGCCGCCCTGCAGACCAGCGCCCAGCAGTACTACCAGACCGGCCTGCTCCTCGCCTCTATCGGCATCGCCGTGCTCACCAGCCTGGTGGCGCTGCTGATGGCGCGCTATTTCAACAAGGGCAGCGGCACCTTGCACCTGCTGCTCAAGTACGGCGCCAGCCTGTTGATGGCCGCAGGTATCGTCCTGACCCATTTCACTGGCATGGCGGCGATGACCCTGGTGATCCCCAGCGAGACCGCGCTGCGCCTGCCTTCGGCCGACAACAGCCTGCAACTGGCGCTGACCATCGCCGTCATCACGCTGCTGATCAGCGCTGGCAGCATCAGCGCGGCGTTGGCCGACAAGAAGCTGCAGAGCAAGGAGCACGACCTGCGCCGGGTCAACGTACTGCTCAGCCAGCTCGACCAGGCCCGTGCCTCGCTGCAGCAGGCCGCCCACTACGATGCCCTGACCAACCTGGTCAACCGTCGCGGCTTCAACCAGGTATTCGCCGAGCGCCTGGCCGAGCAGGCCGCCAATGAGGGCATGCTCGCGGTGATGTTCCTCGACATCGACCACTTCAAGCGGATCAACGACAGCCTCGGGCATGCCGCTGGCGACGAGCTTCTCAAGGTCATCGCCGACCATATCAAGGCGGCCACCCGCGGCCAGGACCTGGTGGCCCGCTTCGGTGGCGACGAGTTCTGCATCGTCACCAGCCTCAACAGCCGCGACGAGGCGCGGCACCTGGCACAGCGCATCATGCAGCGCATGAAGGAGCCGATCGACCTGGCGGGCCGGCGCATGGTGATGACCACCAGCATCGGCATCAGCATCTTCCCCGACGACGGCCAGAGCACCGAGGAACTGCTGAAGAACGCCGACCTGGCGCTGTACCAGTCCAAAGGCTGCGGGCGCAACAGCCTGAACTTCTTCAACAACGGCCTGAAGACTCGCGCCACCCTCGAGCTGCAACTGGAAGAAGAACTGCGCGTGGCGTTGTTCGAAGAGCGCGGCCTGTGCGTGCACTACCAGCCGATCTTCGACCTGCGCAGCGGCCAGGTGGCCAAGCTCGAGGCCCTGGTGCGCTGGCAACACCCACAACATGGCCTGCTCAGCCCCGACCGTTTCATCTGTATTGCCGAAGCCAACGGCCTGATCGCCGAACTGGACCTGTGGGTACTGCGCCGGGCCTGTGAGGACCTGGCCCAGCTCAACCGCCATGGCTATGGCGATCTCAAGGTCACGGTGAACTGCTCGGCCCTCACCCTGGGCCGCGAGGAGCTCGCCACCGAGGTGGAAATGGCCTTGTTCCAGGCCGGCCTCGCGCCCCGCCAGCTGGAGCTGGAGGTCACCGAAAACGCCCTGATGGGCGACATCCACCACACCATCAGCCTGCTCAAGCACATCCGTGCCCAGGGCGTGGCGCTGTCGATCGATGATTTCGGCACCGGCTATTCATCGCTGGCGTACCTCAAGCGCCTGCCGCTGGACGTGCTGAAGATCGACCGCTCGTTCATCCAGGACGTGCCCGGCAGCCAGAAAGACCGCGAGATCGTCCAGGCGATCATCATCATGGCCCATACCCTGCACCTGAAAGTGGTCACCGAAGGCGTCGAGACTGTCGAGCAGCACGAATTCCTCGCCAGCCACGGCTGCGACTACCTGCAAGGCTACCTGCTCAGCCGCCCGGTGCCGCTGGCCGAGCTGCGGCCGATCCTCGAACGGCTAGACCGCCAGCCGGGCGAGCTCAGTCCTTGCTGCGATACAGCGCTACCAGGGTCGCCGGATCTTTTTGCAGATAACCCTGGCTACCGTGCAGGCGCATCAGTTGCGCGGCGAGGCCACTGAGCGGCGTCGCCGAGCCCTGCTCGCGGGAGAATTTCACTGCGGTGTCGAGATCCTTGAGCAAGGTGCGCACGTGCCACTTGACCGGCTCGAAGCGGCTTTCGGCCATTTGCGGGGCGAGGATCTGCAAGGGTTTCGAGTCGGCAAACCCGCCGGCCAGCGCCTCGGCGATCAGCCGTGCATCGACCCCTGACTGTTCAGCCAACGCCACCACTTCGGCGATCACTAACGCATTGCAAGCCACGATCATCTGGTTGCACGCCTTGGTCACCTGGCCGGCTCCCACCGCGCCCATGTGCGTCACCCGTTGGCCCAGGGTTTGCAGCACCGGGCGCGCTCGCTGCAGGTCGCTCGCCTCGCCCCCGACCATGATTGCCAGGGTGCCTGCCTCGGCCCCCGGCGTGCCGCCGGACACTGGAGCATCAAGCCAGGCCATGCCGCACAAAGCCGCCAGTTCCGCCGCCATCTCCCGAGTGGCGGTCGGCTCGAGGCTGGAGAAGTCCACCAGCAGTTGGCCACTGCGCCCGCCCCGGGCGATGCCCTGCTCACCGAACACCACCTCGCGCACCACCGCCGTGTCGGCGAGGCACAGCAGCACCATGTCCGCCGCCTGGCACAGCTCGGCAGGGCTGCCGGCCAGCTGGGCGCCGGCGGCAACCAGCTCGGCGCATTTATCCGGGCTGCGGTTCCACACGGTCAGCGGATAGCCCGCGGCCAGCAGCCGACGGCACATCGGCAGGCCCATCAGACCGATCCCGGCAAACCCCAACGAAGGCAACGCAGTACTCATGAGCAACTCCAGATTAAAGAAGCGTGACAAACGGACGATGCAATGCGGGTGAGAAAGGAAAAACCTTAGTCCGACTAAGGAAACCCCCTATCGCACAAGAAAAAGACGCACTGATAAAGTCGCGAAATTTCTCCGTGATGGCTAGATGACATGCATCACCGGGAAGCCAACCACTCCAGGCAAATGGCGCACTATGACCTCTACGAACACTTCTGCCAATGCGGCTCCCGAGCCCTCCCTCAGCACCCACTCGCTGACCGCCGGCGGTGCTCGAGACCTGCCCGCGGCGCGCAGCATGCCGGCGCAACAGTACCTGTACTTCACCGAGCAGGACATCCAGCGCATCCTCGACAACCTCGACGGCCTGCGCGACCTGGTGTTCCCGCCCAATCTGCATGTCGAGGACGAGGACCAGCTGCGCCTGGAGCAGCAGTTCCCGTCGGTGTGCCTGATCGGCCTGGGTCGTTGCGGCTCGAACATCGCCCTGGATGTGGCGGAGCTGGTGTACAACGCGCGCACCTTCTTCCTCAATGAGTACAACAACGAAGACCGTTTCAAGGGCGACGCGGGCTACAGCCCGGCACGCTGGATCCGCCAAAACCTGCGCCTGGTGCAGAACAAGGCCGCCAAACCAGTGTTCCTGGTAGAGCCGCTGGTGATGCTGGGCGACCTGGACAAGGACATCGCCGGGCGCATTCGCTTCTCGCGCAAGGGCGAGCGCGGCGGTTTTTTGCGCGACTACAGCAAGATGAAAATCATGGACCTGTCCGAGGTGCATGCCGGCGGCGCCGGCAACGCGCCGATCCTCGGCCAGTACCTGGCCAAGATCATCCTCAACAAGGACACCCAGCGTTTCTCCAGCGCCGACTGGAAGCTGATCCACTCGTACCTGATCGACTCCTGCGGCATCAAGGCCAACCAGTCGCGCCTGTACTTCTACATCTTCAGCGCCGGCGGCGGTACCGGCTCGGGCATGGCCTCGGAATTCGGCCTGGCCCAGCAGTATTCGTATATGAACAAGACCTTCGATACCAAGCCGGCCGACGAGAACGACGGCAAGAGCGGGCATTCGTTTGTGTTCGAGCCGATCTTCACCAGCGGTATCTGCGTGCTGCCCAATGCCTCCGATCACCGCAGCGAAATGTCCGAGGCGCTCCATATCAACGCCGGGCGCCTGCTGTGCAAATACCTGTCGGAGGAATGGGACTTCTCGTACAACTTCGACAATGAAGACAGCAGCGAGGCCAGCGTCATGGGCCGCATCCGCCCGTGGAACGCGATGATGCTGATCTCCAACGACATCATGCGCTACGCCGAGGAGAGCGACGACGGCACGATCCAGAACATCGACGTCAACGCCATGGAGAAGCACGCCAACCAGTACATCTCCCAGCAGATCTTCAACATCCTCACGGCGCAGGCGGTGACCACCGACTACGACCAGAACTACTTCCGCCGCGCCGGCATCGATATCGGCGAGACCATCCGCCTGGACGCCAACGACCTGTTCATGAGCCTGGCCGGCCCCGTGGCGATCGCCTATGCCGAGTCGGTGGTGCCGGAAGTGCCGCCGGCAGGGTCGGACAAGTTCAAGGTGTTCGAGCGTGAACAGCCGCGCCTGGACATCGACGACCTGTTCTTCCGCTCCATCGACCTGCCGCACTTCAACAAGCAGACCCAGGCCATCGAAGGCATCAGCCTGCTGCCGATCGAGTCGCGCCGCTACCGCGCCGCGCTGGAGCAATACCAGGCCTCGGGCTACGACGCCGCGGCGCTGCACGACCTGCACTTCTTCAAGAACTGTTCGTCGGTGGTGTCGATCGTCTCACTGCCCAAGGACTATAAGCTGTCGTACATGGACCTGAACCGGCTCAAGACCCACCTCAACAGCCTGTTCCCCAACACCACGCTCAAGCGCTATGCGCTGGTGATCGGCGCCTCGGCCAACCTGTCGCTGACCACCCTGATCGCCAAGAGCCCGTGCCTGTCGGACGATTTCCTCACGCTGATCGTGGCGTTCATCAAGCGTTGCTTCGCGCGCAACCCGTACCGCTTCGACGACACCATGGACAATGCGATCCTCGACTTCATCACCAGCGAGCACTTCGATGAGGACAGCATCGACGACCTGCTCAACGAGTTCGAGAACCCGGCGAAGATCCTCGACACCAACTGGTACGCGATCAAGCCGATGTACGAGAAGAAGTACCGCGAACTGATCAACGACAAGAGCCGCTTCGTCTCGATCAATGATATCCGCCTGTCGCGCGAGTGCGTGAAGAAGGCGGTGAAGTACCTGCGCGAGATCTTCCGCCACCGCATCGGCAAGACCCGGGTGATTTCGCTGAACAGCCATACCGGGCGTGTGGACTACTGATTCAGTTGGGGCCGCAAAGCGGCCCTATTTACGCATCCCGTAAACTGTTACCGCCCCGCCGAACTACCCCGCCACTGTTACCAACTTCCACCTTACGTGAGCGTCAACGCGCACCATTGCGGAGCGTTTGCGCGTTTTCACGCACTAAAAAAGCCCGCGCTTATTCCGCTTTCTTCGTCTGGATCACGATGAACGGCGAAACCACCACCGCCCAGATCTCTGGATCGCGGGTTTGCAGGTCGAGCGCCTGCTCGGCGGAGACCGGCCCGACAGTGCCATCATTGCGCCACTTGGCGAAGATCTCGCCGTGATTCTCGGCCATCGCCTCGGCAACAGCGATCAGGTCGAGGCTGGGGTCGACCCAAATCAGGTCACCCTTGGCCCAGAAACGCTCCAGGGCTTTCCACTCGATGACGGCGGTCTCGCCGAGCAGTTTGGCATAGAGGGTGCTTACTTGATCAGTCATGGGTTTACCTGCGCAAAGATCGGCCAACAAAAAGGCCGGCATTTTTGCAGAAAAACCCGGTTTCAAATACGTAATTTGGTCGATCAGGCCCGAACTTGTGGGGGCGGGCCGGGAATACAGGCAAAGTGATGGCGCTTTTCTGTATCTTTATGTCGATCAAGCGACACCCCTTGAGACAGACGCTTTTCGCCCGCTTTTCAAGCGCTCGGACAGCGCTCTACACTGTACCGGTACAGTTCCGGGACATGTTCCGGGGGAAGGTGGGCTTACGGCATTGGCGTAGCCAGGCCGCAAATCCCGCCCGGTCTGTAGCCCTGGCCTCAGGACTATAAGAATTACAACAGAATGAGTGGAGCACTATGATCAAGATTTCCAAGCTGTTTGCCGCGATGGTTCTGGCCGGAGTCGCCAGCCATTCGTTTGCCGCCGACACCATCAAGATCGGCATCGCCGGTCCCAAGACCGGGCCGGTGACCCAGTACGGCGACATGCAGTTCGTTGGCGCCAAACAGGCAATCAAGGACATCAACGCCAAGGGCGGCGTCGATGGCAAGATGCTCGAAGCCAAGGAATACGACGACGCGTGCGACCCTAAACAGGCCGTGGCCGTCGCCAACAAAGTGGTCAACGATGGCGTCAAGTACGTGATCGGCCACCTGTGCTCCAGCTCCACCCAGCCTGCGTCCGACATCTACGAAGACGAAGGCGTGATCATGATCACCCCAGCCGCCACCTCCCCGGAAATCACCGCCCGTGGCTACAAGCTGATCTTCCGCACCATCGGCCTGGACAGCGCCCAGGGCCCGGCCGCCGGCAACTACATCGCCGACCACGTCAAGCCGAAGGTCGTTGCGGTGCTGCACGACAAGCAGCAGTACGGCGAAGGCATCGCCACCGCGGTCAAGACCACCCTGGAAGGCAAAGGCACCAAGGTCGCCGTCTTCGAAGGCCTGAACGCCGGTGACAAGGACTTCTCCTCGATCATCCAGAAACTCAAGCAGAACAACGTCGACTTCGTCTACTACGGCGGCTACCACCCGGAGCTGGGCCTGATCCTGCGCCAGGCACAAGAGAAAGGCCTGAAAGCCAAGTTCATGGGCCCGGAAGGCGTGGGTAACGACTCCATCTCGCAGATCGCCCAGGGCGCTTCCGAAGGCCTGCTGGTGACCCTGCCCAAGTCGTTCGACGCAGCACCTGAGAACAAGGCCATCGTCGACGCCATCAAGGCCGACGGCAAGGACCCAAGCGGTCCGTTCGTGTTCCCGGCCTACTCGGCTGTCGAACTGATCGCCCAGGGCATCAAGGCTGCCGGCTCCGAAGACACCGACAAGGTGGCCGCCGCCATTCACAAAGGCACCTTCAAGACCCCGACCGGCGACCTGTCGTATGACGACAAGGGCGACCTGAAAGACTTCAAGTTCGTGGTCTACGAATGGCACTTCGGCAAGCCGAAGACCGAAGTCTCCCCTCAGTAACTGCGTGACTAATAGCTGACCGAGAAGCCCACTGTGCGAGCAGTGGGCTTTGTTTTACGAGGTTCATGAGCCTGATTCCCGTGATCCGGGAGCCGGTTCACCTGAAAATCTTAAAACCGTCACCCGCGGTTTCCTGGCCGTGCCCGCAAAAAGATCACGTGGCGAAGACCACGAGAACAAGGGGCCGGGGTCATCCCCCGCCAGAGAAATGCAAATCAGGTTTTTAGGAGCGCTGTAATGCCTGAGATCTACCATTTCCTACAACAACTGGTTAACGGATTGACCATCGGCAGTACCTACGCGCTGATCGCCATCGGTTACACGATGGTGTACGGCATCATCGGCATGATCAACTTCGCCCACGGCGAGGTGTACATGATCGGTTCCTACGTGGCCTTCATCGCCCTCGCCGGGCTGGCCATGATGGGCATCCACTCGTTGCCGATCCTGATGACCGTGGCCTTCGTCGCCACGATCTTCGTCACCAGTGCCTACGGCTACAGCATCGAACGGGTCGCCTACCGGCCGCTGCGCAACAGCAACCGGCTGATCCCGCTGATCTCCGCCATCGGCATGTCGATCTTCCTGCAGAACACCGTCCTGCTGTCACAGGACTCGAAAGACAAGTCCATCCCCAACCTGATCCCCGGTAGCTTCTCGTTCGGCCCGGGGGGCGCTGAGGAAGTGCTGGTCTCGTACATGCAGATCCTGGTGTTCGTGGTGACCCTCGTCGCCATGACCTGCCTCACCCTGTTCATCTCCCGTTCCCGCCTGGGGCGCGCCTGCCGCGCCTGCGCCGAGGACATCAAGATGGCCAACCTGCTGGGCATCAACACCAACAACATCATCGCCCTGACCTTCGTCATCGGTGCCGCGCTGGCGGCGGTGGCGGCCGTGCTGCTGAGCATGCAGTACGGAGTGATCAACCCCAACGCCGGTTTTCTGGTGGGTCTGAAGGCCTTCACCGCGGCGGTACTGGGCGGCATCGGCAGCATCCCGGGCGCCATGCTCGGCGGGCTGGTGCTGGGCGTGGCCGAAGCGTTCGGCGCCGACATCTTCGGCGACCAGTACAAGGACGTGGTGGCATTCGGTCTTTTGGTTCTTGTCCTGCTGTTCCGGCCGACCGGCATCCTGGGCCGCCCGGAGGTTGAAAAAGTATGAACAGAAATCTCAAACAGGCGTTCTTCAGCGCCTTGCTGGTCTGGGCCGTGGCCTTCCCGGTGCTGGGCCTGAAACTCAGCATCGATGGCATCAGCCTGGTGGTGCATAGCCAGGGTTCGTTCACCATCGGCATCATCGCCGCGTGCTCGGTGCTGATGTTCCTGCGGGTCTTGTTCGACAAGCAGTGGAGCGCGGTGATGGGCCGCCGCTCGGAGCGCAAGCTGGTACCGCCTTCAGTGAGCAACTTCCTGACCCTCCCGAAAACCCAGCGCTGGGTGATCATGGGCCTGATCGTCGCCGCCCTGATCTGGCCGTTCTTCGGCTCCCGCGGCGCGGTCGACATCGCCACGCTGATCCTGATCTACGTGTTGCTGGGCCTGGGCCTGAACATCGTGGTCGGCCTTGCGGGCCTGCTCGACCTGGGTTACGTAGGTTTCTACGCCGTCGGCGCCTATAGCTACGCGATGCTCTCGCACTACCTGGGCTGGAGCTTCTGGGTGTGCCTGCCGATCGCCGGCCTGATGGCCGCGACCTTCGGCTTCCTGCTCGGCTTCCCGGTGCTGCGCCTGCGCGGTGACTACCTGGCGATCGTGACCCTGGGCTTCGGCGAGATCATCCGCCTGTTCCTGCGAAACCTCACCGACTGGACCGGCGGCCCCAACGGCATCAGCAACATCCCCAAGCCGGAGTTCTTCGGCCTGACCTTCGAGCGCCGCGCCGCCGAGGGGATGCAGACCTTCCACGAGTTCTTCGGGCTGGAATACAACTCGATCAACAAGGTCATCTTCCTCTACCTGGTCGCCCTGCTGCTGGCCCTGCTGGCGCTGTTCGTGATCAACCGCCTGCTGCGCATGCCGATCGGCCGTGCCTGGGAAGCGCTGCGTGAAGACGAGATCGCCTGCCGCGCGCTGGGCCTGAACCCAACCGTGATCAAGCTCTCGGCGTTCACCCTGGGTGCCTGCTTCGCCGGTTTCGCCGGCAGCTTCTTCGCCGCCCGCCAGGGCCTGGTGACACCGGAGTCGTTCACCTTCATCGAGTCGGCGATCATCCTCGCCATCGTCGTGCTGGGGGGCATGGGTTCGCAGTTGGGCGTGATTCTCGCGGCCATCGTGATGATCCTGCTGCCGGAGATGATGCGTGAGTTCAGCGAATACCGGATGCTGATGTTCGGTGCGCTGATGGTGTTGATGATGATCTGGCGTCCGCAGGGCCTGCTGCCCATGCAACGTCCGCACATGGAGCTGCCTCGATGAGCCGCGAAATTCTGCAAGTCAGCGGCCTGAGCATGCGCTTCGGCGGCTTGTTGGCGGTCAACGGCGTGGCCCTGACCGTCAAGGAAAAACAGGTGGTGGCACTGATCGGCCCGAACGGCGCCGGCAAGACCACCGTGTTCAACTGCCTGACCGGCTTCTACAAGCCCAGCGGCGGCACCATCCTGCTCGACGGCCAGCCGATCCAGGGCCTGGCCGGCCATCAGATCGCCCGCAAGGGCGTGGTGCGAACCTTCCAGAACGTGCGCCTGTTCAAGGAAATGACCGCGCTGGAAAACCTGCTGATCGCCCAGCACCGCCACCTCAACACCAACTTCTTCGCCGGCCTGTTCAAGACCCCGAGCTTCCGCCGCAGCGAGAAGGAGGCCATGGAGCGCGCCCAGTACTGGCTGGAGAAGGTCAACCTGACCGAGTTCGCCAACCGTACCGCCGGCACCCTGGCCTACGGCCAGCAACGGCGCCTGGAAATCGCCCGCTGCATGATGACCCAACCGCGGATCATCATGCTCGACGAACCGGCCGCCGGCTTGAACCCCAAGGAGACCGAGGACCTCAAGGCCCTCATCGCCTACCTGCGCGAATCGCACAACGTGACCGTGCTGCTGATCGAGCACGACATGAAGCTGGTGATGAGCATTTCCGACCACATCGTGGTGATCAACCAGGGCACGCCCCTGGCCGACGGCACGCCGGAAGAGATTCGCGGCAACCCTGATGTGATCAAGGCCTACCTGGGGGAGGCGTAAATGCTGAAGTTCGAGAACGTTTCCACCTTCTACGGCAAGATCCAGGCGCTGCACAGCGTCAACGTCGAGATCAACCAGGGCGAGATCGTCACCCTGATCGGCGCCAACGGCGCCGGCAAGTCGACCTTGCTGATGACCCTGTGCGGCTCGCCCCAGGCGAGCAGCGGCAGCATCAAGTACCTGGGCGAGGAACTGGTCGGCCAACCGTCGTCGCACATCATGCGCAAGAGCATCGCGGTAGTGCCGGAAGGTCGCCGCGTGTTCGCCCGCCTGACCGTCGAGGAAAACCTGGCCATGGGCGGCTTCTTCACCAACAAGGGCGACTACCAGGAGCAGTTGGACAAGGTCCTGCAACTGTTCCCGCGTCTGAAGGAGCGTTACATCCAGCGTGGCGGCACCATGTCCGGTGGCGAGCAGCAGATGCTGGCCATCGGCCGGGCGCTGATGAGCAAGCCCAAGCTGCTGTTGCTGGACGAACCATCGCTGGGCCTCGCGCCGATCATCATCCAGCAGATCTTCGACATCATCGAACAGCTGCGCCGCGATGGCGTGACCGTGTTCCTGGTGGAGCAGAACGCCAACCAGGCGCTGAAGATCGCCGACCGCGCCTATGTGCTGGAGAACGGCAAGGTGGTGATGCAGGGTACCGGTGAAGCGTTGCTGACCGACCCGAAGGTACGCGATGCGTACCTCGGGGGTTGAATGATCAAAGGGCCTTCGGGCCCTTTTTTCTTGCGCCGCGATGAGGCCGTGCCTCTTGTAGAGGCCCGGCAGGCTCGGTAACGTGACCGGCACTTTTTGCCCGAACACCGGAGCCCGCCTGATGCGCCTCACCCCTTCCCTGCTGCTCACCGCCCTGCTGCCGCTGTTCGCAGGCTGCCAGATGCTGGCCGAAAAACCGGTCGACCCGAACCTGGGCACCACCCGTCTGCAAGGCGAACTGAGCGCGGCCGGCGGCCATCTGCTGTTCAAACCCTGCAACGAGAGCCGCCGCTTCATCGTCAACGACGCTGCCAGCACCGGCATCCTGCAAGAGGCCGCCACCCTGGCCGACGACGCCGGTGACAAGCTGTTTGCCGATGTCCGCGCGCGCATGGCCGGCAGCAAGCAGGCAGGCAGCGACGGCCAGCTCGACGTGACCCGCCTGTACCGCCTCGACACCTCCGAGTACCGCGGCTGCGAAGACCCCAACTTCAAGCAGTTGACCCTGCGCGCCGGTGGCCATGAGCCGGACTGGGACATCAAGGCCAGCGGCAAGGGCATGGTGCTCAACCGCATCGGCCAGGAGCCGTTGCCATTGCCTTACCTGGAAGAAGCGCTGCCCGGCGGCGGCCTGAGCCTGTCCAGCGAGGCCAACGGCCAGCGTGTCGAACTGTGGGTCGCGCCACAGCGCTGCGTCGACGGCGCCACCGGCGCCATCCGCCACCTCAAGGCCGAGCTGCGCATCGACGGCAAGACCCTGCAGGGCTGCGCCTACTACGGCGGCGCCCGCGACCTCTGATCACCGGGTGCTTTTATCCTGCCAGTCGGGGCGGCTAACAGCTTATACTTGGCGGTTTGTGTAAAGCCGCCGGCCGCCCATGGCCGGGATACTGGACCCTGCCATGCTACGAATCACCGAACTGAAGCTGCCCCTGGACCACTCCGACGACGAGCTGCGCGCCGCCATCGTCCAGCGCCTGGGCATCAGCGATGAGCAACTGCTCGGCTTCACCCTGTTCAAGCGCAGCTACGATGCGCGCAAGAAGAACAGCGAGCTGCTGTTCATCTACACCATCGACCTTGAAACCAGCAACGAAGACGAGCTGCTGCGCCGCTTCGAAGGCGACGCCAAGATCGGCGTGGCCCCGGACGTCAGCTACAAGTTCGTCGGCCAGGCCCCGGCCGAGCTGCCTGCGCGCCCGATCGTGGTCGGCTTCGGCCCCTGCGGCATCTTCGCCGGGCTGCTGCTGGCGCAGATGGGCTTCAAGCCGATCGTGCTCGAGCGCGGTAAAGAGGTGCGCCAGCGTACCAAGGACACCTGGGGCCTGTGGCGCAAGAGCGTGCTCAACCCCGAATCCAACGTACAGTTCGGCGAAGGCGGCGCCGGGACTTTCTCCGACGGCAAGCTGTACAGCCAGATCAAGGACCCGAACCACCACGGGCGCAAGGTGCTGGAAGAGTTCGTCAAAGCCGGCGCGCCCGACGAGATCCTCTACATCAACAAGCCGCACATCGGTACCTTCCGCCTGACCAGCATGGTCGAGAAGATGCGCGAGGAAATCATCACCCTGGGCGGTGAGGTACGCTTCGAGCAGAAGGTCACCGACCTGCTGGTGGACGGCGAGCAGCTCAGCGGCGTGGTACTGCAGAGCGGTGAACAGTTGCACTCGCGGCATGTGGTGCTGGCCCTGGGGCACAGCGCCCGCGATACCTTCCGCATGCTCCACGCCAAGGGCGTGTTCATGGAGGCCAAGCCGTTCTCGGTCGGTTTCCGTATCGAGCACCCGCAGTCGCTGATCGACAAGGCGCGCCTGGGCAAGTACGCCGGCCACCCGAAACTCGGCGCCGCCGACTACAAGCTGGTGCACCACGCCAAGAACGGTCGTTCGGTCTACAGCTTCTGCATGTGCCCGGGCGGCACCGTGGTCGCCGCCACCAGCGAGCCTGGCCGTGTGGTGACCAATGGCATGAGCCAGTACTCGCGCAATGAGCGTAACGCCAACTCCGGCATCGTCGTCGGTATCGACCCCGAGCGCGACTACCCGGGTGGCCCGCTGGCCGGTATCGAGCTGCAGGAGCGCCTGGAAGCCCATGCCTACGTGATGGGCGGCAGCAACTACCAGGCACCGGCGCAGTTGGTCGGTGACTTCGTCGCCGGGCGCCCGTCCACCGCGCTGGGCAGCGTCGAGCCGTCGTACAAACCGGGCGTGACCCTGGGCGACCTGGCACCGAGCCTGCCGGACTTCGCCATCGAGGCGATACGTGAAGCGCTGCCGGCCTTCGACCGCCAGATCAAGGGCTACAACCTGCACGACGCGGTGCTGACCGGCATCGAAACCCGCACCTCGTCG
Source organism: Pseudomonas sp. BJa3 (assembly GCF_026343815.1). Taxonomy (NCBI): domain Bacteria; kingdom Pseudomonadati; phylum Pseudomonadota; class Gammaproteobacteria; order Pseudomonadales; family Pseudomonadaceae; genus Pseudomonas; species Pseudomonas sp. BJa3. Next base: position 32,990 of record NZ_JAOXMC010000031.1, read on the forward strand.
CCACTGCGCATCACCCGTGACGCCAGCTTCCAGAGCCTCAACCTCAAGGGCCTGTTCCCGGCAGGTGAAGGCGCAGGCTACGCCGGCGGCATCCTGTCCGCTGGTGTCGACGGAATTCGCATCGCCGAAGCGGTGGCACGGGATATCCTCGGGCTGAACGACTAACCCGATCGCCTTTCGCAGACAAAAAGAAACCCCGACACGGCCAAGCCGGTCGGGGTTTTCTTTTCAAGCGTGCTGTCAGTGAGTGACGCGGCTGGTGCCGTCGACAGTCATGATGCGAACACGCTCGCCCACACGGAAGATCTCGTTCTGCTGCACTTGCTGCACGTAGGCGCGCATGCTGCCGTCGTCTTCACGCACGGTGATCTCGACGCCTTGGGTACGGGTCAGGCCTTCTTCGGCGGCGGAGCCAGCCAAGCCACCGGCCACGGCACCGATCACCGCCGCGACGATGCTGCCACGGCCACCACCGACGGCACTGCCGGCGACACCACCGACAATGGCGCCAGCGCCGCCACCGATTGGCGTCTTGGTGCCTTCGATCTTCACCGGACGCAGGGATTCGATGGTGCCCATGCGCACGGTCTGCACGCGGCGGGCCTCATCACGGGAGTAGCTGTCGCCGGTCAGCGACGATTGGCAGCCGCCCAACAGCAGCGACACGGTGGTGAAGCTGGCCAGCAGCAAAGCGGATTTACGCATGGGGACAATCTCCATAAGACAGGTGTCCATTAGACTCCGCGCCTTGACAAGTGTCACGGCGCAAACGTTATAAAATTGTTCTCATTCAGCTCAGGTACAGCCGTTGCTGGCTGATTTGCGGGCCTACAGGTGAGACCAAGGATAGCCATGGATTACTTCATCGTCGTCATCGTGACGGTCGCCGGGCTGTATTTTCACGGGTGGCTGTATGTGCGCATGCGCCGCTGGATGGACCGGGACCTGGCGCTGTCGCTGGCCGGGGAGGATCCGGCGAAGCAGGACTTCATGCTCAAGTTGCTGGAGCGGGCGCGGGTGGAGAAGGTGCGGCGCAAGGAGTTGGCGGCGTGGCTGGAACGGGAGGCGGCGGGGTATCGTTGATGATGGGGCCGCGTTGCGGCCCCATTCTTGTCAGGGCGCCAGGCGCTCGCGCGCCCACTGGCCATTGACCAGGCGGTAGTTCAGGCGGTCATGCAAGCGGCTCGCTCGCCCCTGCCAGAACTCGATGCGCTCGGGTAGCAAGCGGTAACCGCCCCAATGCTCCGGGCAATGCGGCTGGCTGTCGGAAAAGCGCGCCTCGGTGGCCCTGACCAGGCCTTCCAGCTCCTGGCGATCGGCAATCACCCGGCTCTGCGGCGACGCCCAGGCCCCCAGCCGGCTGCCCAGCGGGCGCACCTGGTAATAGTCGTCCGACTCCTTGGCCGTGACCTTCTCCACCCGCCCCTCGATCCGCACCTGGCGCTCCAGCGCCGGCCAGAAGAAGGTCATCGCCGCATAAGGGTTGGCCGCAATGTGCTGGCCCTTGGCACTTTCATAGTTGGTGAAAAAGGTAAAACCGCGTGCGTCCAGCGCCTTGAGCAGCAACACCCGGCAATGCGGACGCCCCTCGGCATCAACGGTGGCCAGGGTCATGGCGTTGGCTTCCACCGGTAGCTGCTCGGTCTTCACCGCATCGGCGAACCAGTGGTGGAACAGCGCGAACGGCTCCCCGGGAGCCTGGGCTTCGGCCAGGCCATCACGGGTGTAGTCGCGGCGCATATCGGCCAGGGATTGGGTCATGCTGCGTTTCCTTGACGATCAGTTGGTCTTCGCAGGGCTGTTGGCGGCGACTTTCTTGTCGGTGGCGACCTTCTTCGCGGCTGGCTTGGCCACAGCGGCTTTCTTCTTGGCGGTGGTGCTGGCCTTGACCGGCGCCTTGGCTTTGGCGGCAGGTTTCTTCGCAGCCGGCTTGGCGGCGGCCTTGGCGACAGGCTTGGCGGCCGGGGCCTTGGCGTCCTGGGTGGCAACCATCGCCGCCGGAGCCGGCGCCGGGGCGGCCTGCTGGTACTTGGCGAGCAATGCGACCATGGTGTTCTGCGGGGTCAGCAGCAGTTCGACACGGCGGTTCAAGGCACGGCCTTCGGCGCTGTCGTTGGCGGCACGCGGCATCACCGCGCCCATGCCCTTGAGCATCAGGCGGTCGCGCTGCAGGCCGCTTAGACGGAAGATCGCCGACACCGAAGCGGCGCGCTCGAGACTGAGCTTCTGGTTGGCGGCCGTGGCGCCGCTGGTGTCGGCGTGGCCGAGGATCAGCACAGCGGTCTTGGTATCGGTCTCGATGACCTTGGCGACCTGGGTGATCGGGCCAAGGGTCGCGGGCAGCAGCATGTTCGGGCGATCAGGGTTGTAGGAGCTGTCGACGGGGATGGTCACCGCCAGCAAATCCTCGCGGCGCTCCAGCTCGAACTTGCTGCCCTTGATCGCTTCGCGGACCTTCGGCTCGTACTGGTCGAGCCAGGCCTGCGTAGCCTTGTGGTCGATCTTCGGCACCGCCGCGACCGTGTCCTTTTTCTCATCGCTGCCGAACGGCCACCACCAACGGCTGCCGCTTTCGGACTTGGCGTCGGCCTTGGCCACGTTCTCGACGACGGCCTCCTTCACTTCCTTGTCAGCGACCTTGTCCGAACCAAATGGCCACCAGTTCAGGCCACCGTCCTTTGCGGCGTCCGGGGAGTGGCTGGCGCAACCGGTCATGGCCAGGCACAGGGCGAGTGCTAAGGTTTTATGTGAAGACATCAGCGATACACCATGAAATAGAAAGAAATTTTGCCCATACGCTTCAGGCGTTGGCATTGAGGATAGTCAAAGGGAACTGGCAATACCCGCGTTACCCGATCAAAGGCAACTGCCAAGCACCCGCACCAGTTTCTGCGCGCGGGGATCCATCAGCACGTAGGGGCCGAGGGTATTGGTGACGAAGCCGAAGGCCACGTCATGTTCGGGGTCGGCAAAACCGACCGAGCCACCGGCGCCGGGGTGACCGAAGGCACGTGCGCCAAGGCCGAAGGTGGCGTTGGCCACCTCCGGCTGGTCGAGCATGCAACCCAGGCCGAAACGGGTCTGGGTGAGCAGCGTGCGGTCCTGGCCCAGGCTGTGCTCGCGGGTCAGTTCGTCAAGCAGTTCGGATTCGAGCAGGCTGCCGTCGAGCAGGCCGGCATAGAAGCCCGCCAGGCTGCGGGCATTGCCATGGCCATTGGCCGCCGGCTGCTGCATGCGCCGCCATTCGGGCTTGTTGGTGCTGGTGAGGATCGCTGGCGGGTTGGTGAAGGCCCGGGTGGACAAGGCCTCGGGCTCGCGCATCGTCACCTGCAGCAGGCGCTGGGCGGCGGCATCGCCAGGGTTGCCCTTGCCGCGGGCGATATGCGCCACGCGGTGGAACTCTTCATCCGCCAGGCCAACGTGGAAGTCCAGGCCCAGCGGCTTGGCGGTGCGGGCGACGATGGAGTCGCCCGGACCACGACCATCGGCGCGGCGGATCAATTCGCCAATCAGCCAGCCGTAGGTGATCGCCGCGTACCCGTGCTCGCTGCCGGGCGTCCACCAGGGCGTTTCAGCGGCGAGGGCATCGACCATGGCCTGCCAGTCATACAGGGCTTCGGCCGGCAGCAGCTCGCGGATGGCCGGCAGGCCGGCGCGGTGGCTGAGCAGCTGCCGCAGGGTGACTTGCTCCTTGCCGGCTTGGGCGAATTCCGGCCAGTAGCGCGCCACCGGCGCGTCGAGGGCGAGCTTGCCCTCGCCCACCAGTTGCAGGGCGGTGACGGCGGTAAAGGTCTTGGTGCAGGAGAACAGGTTGGCGATGGTGTCGCTGTGCCAGGCCTCGCGGCCATCCTTGTCGGCACTGCCGGCCCACAGGTCGACCACGGTTTCTCCGCCGACCTGGATGCACAACGCGGCACCACGTTCCTGGGGATCCTCGAACAACGCGGCGAAAGCATCGCGCACCGCCTCGAACTTCAGCTCATAGTGACCCTGGATCTGCACCCGACTACCTCTCTTTACTGCCTGGCTTGCAAAGGGGTGCATTGTTTCAGTAGTTGGGCGATTTGCCTACTGAAGATGGCTGGGTGGTTATCCGGAACTACGGCTTGTCCAACGCTGTGCGCAAATGCCCAAGGACTTGCAGGTTGCTGCGGCGTACCGCCTCGATGAACCCCGCATAAGGCACATCGGTGACAGCGACCAGGCCAAGATGACCGTTCTCGCCATCGAGCAGGCGCCCGCTGGCGGGTTGATCGAGATACTGGAACCAGTGCGCGCCGACGATCATCGGCTGATTCATGGCGGCCTTGAGGAAGTTGGCATACGCCGGGCCACGGTCTTCCTCGCGGGCCACTTCCAGCGGGCCTGGCCAGAACGGACCACGGTCGCGCGAGCCGAACTGGAACTCCGAGACCAGCACCGGCTTGTCGAGCTCGGCCAGGCGGGCGAAGTCGTAGCCGTCGTCAGGCTTCAAGGTATAGAAGTTGAAGCTCAGCACATCACAGAACTCGGCGCAGGCCTTCACCGCCTCGGGGGTGCTGACCGCGTAGCGGCCACCGAGCAGCAGATGGTTGGGCGCATGCCATTTCAGCGCGTCGGAAATGGTCTTGAAATAGGTTTCGGCAAACACCTGCTGGAAGTACTGGTAGTCGCGCTCGATTTCCGGATGCTCCGGGTTGGGCAACGGCGCCTCGAAACCCGGGTCTTCCATCAGCTCCCAGGCGGTCAGCTCAATACCCCAGGCCTTCGACAGCCCCTGCTGGTTGCGGTACTTGTCGCGCAGTTGCTTGAGGAAAGCGCGCTTGGCCGGCACATCGGTGGTCAGGCGCAAGGTGCCATAGGCCAGGCCATACCGTGCCTTGGGGTCGTCCCCCGGCGCGGCCCAGGCCAGCTCGTTGTCGGCGAAGTAACCGATCAGCCAAGGATCGTCACGGTGATCCCGGGCAGCAATGGCCACGGCACGCTCGGTGGCCATGGCGAAACGCGGGTCGAACGGGTCGGGCATGCGCCCCCACCAGTCCATGCCGGTGCTGATGCTGGCGTAGTCACCGACGATCGACAGCGGCAGGGTGTACGGCAGGCGCTTGGCTTGCCCGAGCGACGCATCGCTCCAGTTGCCAAGGGTATTGAAGCCCCAGGCCTGCAGGCGATCCAGGGTATGGGTCTGCCAGCGCTGGGCGTCCAGCACCGCCACCGGGCACGCCACCTCTCCCTGCGGGCAAGGCTTGCCGTAGGTGCGCTGAAGATTGGCCGCGTAGAAGTCGAACCAGCGCCCCTGCTTGAAACCACGGCCTTGGGACGACGCATTGCCGTCATCGTTGTTGCCTTCGCCATAGAAGGCACTCAGGGTGTCGCCTTCTCCCGGCAAGGCTTTGAACATGCCCTCACGGCCGGCGACATAGGTGCGCCCGCCATCGGCGTCGACGGCATTGACGCCGAGCGAATAGAACGGATGCCCTTCCGGCGTCACCAGGTACCAGCGACCGTCGCGTTTCTCGGTGCGGAAGAAGCCCTTGGCTTCGAACGCAGGACCCTCCAGCAGGCCGCCATAGGTATCCAGCTTGAGCTTGTCGCGCTCGGCCAGCCAGCCCTTGAGCTGTGCCTGTTCACGGCTGTCGGCAGCCTTGAGCTGCTCGTCGTTGACGATTCTTTCCGGCCAGCGACCACGGGTCGATTGCCCATAGACATCGATCAGTTGGTCGTAGGCAGCCTTGAACGCCTGGTCGTCATCCTGCACGCCGACCTTCTCGATCAACAGGCTCTGCGCAACCTTGGGGCCGGGGATGCTCAAGCTGACCGAGGTGACTTGGGCCAGGTCGGCTGCTCCTTCGCTGCTTGCCAGCAGCAGGCGCTGGCCTTCGTAGGTCCAGGGCATCGGCGGCCCGGCGCGCATGCCCTGGCTCAGTGGTGAACGGGCCTTGAGCGGTATCATCACGGTCTGCGCAGGCCCGGCCGGCAGGTCGATGCGGCTGGTGAGCGTGCGTCCGTCGCTGCTTTGCACCACCACATCAACGGTCAGCGCCCAGTCCATGCCGCTCTGCAGGCGCAGGGTCAGCGCCTGGCCGGCAGACCAGTCCCACGCCCCGCTCTGCGGCGCGAGGCGCAGTGTCGGCTGCGCCACCGGGTTGAACACCACGCGCCGCAACACCTCGCCTTCGGCTGTCTGCTCCGCGTTGTACTGCGGCAGGCTGGTGTCCTGGGTGATGACATTCACCACCGAGGCCGGGCGCACGAAGCTGAACAGGGTCTGCTGCCCGGCCAGCAAAGGCGCACTGAACAACACGGAGAACACGACAGGCAAGGCGCGGCGGATCATGGGGCGGTGGCTCTCCTTCGGAGCCCGTCATGGGCTCGCAATCGAGTAATGGACAACGGGTTGTGAGTGTTGCTCCGGCAGTCAGCCGATTTCCCGTCGGAAAGGTGGCAGCGCATTGAGAATAGCCTTGCCATAGCGTTGCGTGACCAGACGGCGGTCAAGCAAGGTGATCACGCCACGGTCCTGCTCGGTACGCAGCAGCCGGCCACAGGCCTGGATCAGGCGCAGCGAGGCGTCGGGCACGGCGATTTCCATGAACGGATTGCCGCCACGGGCTTCGATCCATTCGGCCAGCGCGGCCTCGACCGGATCGTCCGGCACCGCGAAGGGGATCTTGGCGATCACCACATGCTCGCAATAGGCGCCCGGCAGGTCGACACCCTCGGCGAAGCTGGCCAGGCCGAACAGCACGCTGTGTTGGCCGTCGTCGACCCGCGCCTTGTGCTTGTTCAGGGTTTCCTGCTTGGACAGGTTGCCCTGGATCAGCACCAGCTTGCGCCAGTCGCGGTCCAGGCCGTCGAACACGTCCTGCATCTGTTTGCGCGAGGAGAACAGCACCAGCGCGCCGCGGGCGTCCTCGACGATGGCTGGCAGCTCGCGAATGATCGCCGCGGTGTGCGCCGTGGCGTCGCGCGGATCGGCACCCAGGTCGGGCACCCGCAGCAGCCCGGCGTCACCATGCACGAACGGGCTGGGCACCACGCACTGAACCGCGTCGCGTGGCAGGCCCGAACGCATGCGGAAGCGGTCGAACTTGCCCAGCGCAGTGAGCGTCGCCGAGGTCACCAGGGCGCCATAGGCGACGTTCCACAGGCTCTTGCGCAGCATCTCGGCAGCGAGGATGGGGCTGGCGTTGACCTCGATGTCGAACAGCGCGCCGCTTTCGGCCAGGGTCAGCCAACGAGCCATGGGCGGGTTGTCTTCGGGGTCTTCAGCGGTAAAGGCGGTCCACAGCTCCCAGTTGCCCTGGGCACGGGTCACCAGGCTGCCGAACAGTGGGTACCACTCCTCGGCCTGGTGGCTGGCGATACCGATGTTGTTCTCGCCGTCCATGCCTTCCTTGAGCAGGTCGGCCAGGCGGGTGAACAGGTCGTTGAGGCGGGCGAAACCTTTCTTGAGCTCGATGCCTACTTCACGGATCTGCTCCGGTACCACGCCGCCCTCGAAGCGATAGCGCGGGCGGTCGCGGCCTTCCATGTCCTCGCCGGTGCGGAAATCCGCCACCTGCTCGCAGAGGGTGAACATGAACTGCTGCTGGGTACGCACCTCGCGGGCCAGCTCCGGCACCTGCTCGATGTACTTGCCGAGGTCGCCCGGCAGTGGATGCTGGGCCAGCAGTTTGGTCAGGTTCTTGGCGGTCTGCTCCAGCCAGTCGGCGGTGGAGCGCAGCCGCGAATAATGGGCGAAATGGCCGATGGCCTTGTCCGGCAGGTGGTGGCCTTCGTCGAACACGTACATTGTGTCGCGCGGGTCGGGCAGCACGGCGCCACCGCCAAGTGCCAGGTCGGCCAGGACCATGTCGTGGTTGGTGACGATCACGTCGACCTTGCCCATACCTTCACGGGCCTTGTAGAACACGCACTGCTGGAAGTTGGGACAGTGCCGGCCGGTGCATTGGCTGTGATCGGTGGTCAGCCGTGCCCAGTCCTGGTCCTCGATGGCCTCCGACCAGCTGTCGCGATCGCCGTCCCAGCGGTTGCCGGCGAGCTTCTCGATCATGCTGTTGAACAGCTTCTGGCTGCGCTCGTCGACCTCGATGCGAAAGCCCTCCTCCTCGAACAGCTGGGCGGTGGCCGACTGGGCGTGGCCTTCCTGCAACAGGACGTCGAGCTTGGACAGGCACAGGTAACGGCCACGGCCCTTGGCCAGGGCGAAGCTGAAGTTCAGCCCGCTGTTGCGCATCAGGTCGGGCAGGTCCTTGAAGACGATCTGCTCCTGCAGCGCCACAGTCGCGGTGGCGATCACCAGGCGCTTGCCGGCGGCCTTGGCGGCGGGGATCGCGGCCAGGCTGTAGGCGACGGTCTTGCCGGTACCGGTACCGGCCTCGACGGCAACCACCGCGGGCTCGCCGGCACGGCGGCCTTCATCGTCGCTGGCGATATCGCCGAGGACCTTGGCCACTTCGGCGATCATCAGGCGCTGGCCGTAACGCGGCTTGAGGCTTTTGGCTTCGAGGAAACGCGAGTAGGCGCCCTGGATGGTGGCTTTGAGTTCGTTGCTGATCATGGTCTGCAGGCGCCCGGAGGGCTGGATATATTTTCAGTGTTTCGCATGGGCCGGCTATCATACCCCGCTATTGCCCTTTGTGCCGCATGGAGATCCGGATGCTTGCCTTTGCCCTGCCCTACACCTTGCATGTCCTGGCCGCCCTCGTCTGGGTCGGCGGGATGTTCTTCGCCTGGCTGGTGCTGCGGCCGGCCACGGTTGCAGCGCTGGAGGGGCCTGCGCGGCTGCGATTGTGGGTGGAGGTTTTCCAGCGGTTCTTCAGATGGGTCTGGCTGGCGGTGGCGGTGCTGGCTGTCAGCGGGGTCGGCATGATCCACCTGCGGTTTGCCGGGTTCGAGACCGCGCCTCGTTATGTGCAGGTGATGATTGGCGGGGGGATTGTCATGTTTGCGTTGTTCATGCGGGTTCAGGGGTTGTTGTTGCCTGAGCTGCGTGCGGCGGTGGAGGCTGGGGATTGGGCTTCGGGGGCTGGGGTGTTGGGGCGGATTCGGCGGTTGGTTGGGGTTAATTTGTTGATTGGGGTGTTAGTGGTGGGGGTGGCAAGTTCGCGGGTTTTGGTTTGAGGGGTTTGGGTTTGGCTTGAGAGATTTTTTTGGTAGTTGTAAGCACATTCGTAGACGATATCGACATTTAGTCACCCTTTCGCCTTTACGGCGACCTACTTTTGTCTTGACAAAAGTAGGCAAAACCGTTCGGCTCC
>NZ_JAOXMC010000320.1:0-259 GCF_026343815.1 Pseudomonas sp. BJa3
TGGTCGAAGTGGCGCGGCACGTCGCGCAGGCGCGCGGCGTAAGCGCGGTAGTCGTCCGCCGTTTTCATCTGCCGGCGCGCCATGAAGGACAGGTTCGACCAGAACGACGAGTCGGAGTTGAACGGCATTTCGTACGCGCGCAGGCGTACTTCCGCGGCGAGGTTCTCCACCTGCGGGCGGTAGATGGCAAGGTTGATGCGGTTCTCGGCCGACAGTTGCGTGGCATCGATGCCGTCCAGGTCCTTCAGGACCTGCTCCC
>NZ_JAOXMC010000321.1:0-259 GCF_026343815.1 Pseudomonas sp. BJa3
GGTTAGGCCTTCTCGACAAAGCTGTCGATCACGCGCTTCTCGCCGGCCTTTTCGAACTCGACCAGCAGTTTGTTGCCCTCGATGACGCGGACGTTTCCGTAGCCGAACTTCTGGTGGAAGACGCGTTCGCCCTTTTTCCAGCCTGAACTGGATTTGGGGTCGGCGGTCGCGATCAGTCGGCCGTCGCCCTCGATGACGGCCTTGCGCGCGGGAAGCTTGGCTGGGGTCTGAGCGGCGGTGAAGGATTGGGCGCGTTTCC
>NZ_JAOXMC010000322.1:0-259 GCF_026343815.1 Pseudomonas sp. BJa3
CGCTGATGCCGCCGACCGAAATGCCGTCGCCCCAGCACTTGGCGATGTGCAGGTCGCGCAACCGTACGCGCTCCGCGCCCCGCACCATGATGCCGTGCCCCCACTCGCCTGTGGTCGCCAGGTGATGGTCGCGGTCGCCGATGATCCGCCCGCCGCTGACCTGCACGTCGTGCACGTCTTCGATCAGCAGGACAGACGCCCTCGGCGCAGCATTGGCCCTGGCGACCAACCGCGCGTCGGGCGCCATCGAACGATGCAT
>NZ_JAOXMC010000323.1:0-259 GCF_026343815.1 Pseudomonas sp. BJa3
TGGCCGCCGACGCCGGAATTCCTCGGCGCCCTGCTGTCGAACGAGGCGCTCGACAGTGATCGCGAGCAGCCCTATCCGTTCTTCCTCGCATCGCCGCTGGAGACCGCGCCTGATCAACTGGGCGATGTCGGCGACTGGCTGCTCGAGTGGAAGTGGGATGGCATCCGCGCCCAGTTGATCCGCCGGCGCGGCGAGATTGCGTTGTGGTCGCGGGGCGAAGAACGCCTGGATGGGCGCTTTCCCGAAATCGAGGAGGCCG
>NZ_JAOXMC010000324.1:0-259 GCF_026343815.1 Pseudomonas sp. BJa3
GAAGCCGTGGGTGATTTCGTGGCCGATGACCGCGCCGATGCCGCCGTAGTTGACGGCCGAATCCGCGTTCGGATCGAAGAAGGGCGCCTGGAGGATGGCGGCCGGGAAGACGATCTCGTTGCGCGGCGGGTTATAGTAGGCGTTCACCGTCTGGGGCGTCATGCCCCATTCCAGTGGATCGACCGGCTTGCCGATCTTGCCGCGCTTGTAGGCCCATTCGAAGGCCGAGGAGCGTTCGACGTTGCCGTACAGGTCGTCG
>NZ_JAOXMC010000325.1:0-259 GCF_026343815.1 Pseudomonas sp. BJa3
GGCAAGATGCGCACGCCGCAGGAAGTGCCGTCGCGCCTGGACGCGTTGGCGCAGGCGGCGCGCAACCTGGGCTTCGACGTGCAGGCGCCGCCCGACCACGGCCAGGCCCCGCTCGAAGCGGTGCACACGCCGGCCTATCTGCGCTTCTTGCGCGAGGCGCACGCCGAATGGAAGAAGCTGCCCGATGACTGGGGCGACGAGGTGGTCTCCAATGTCTTCGTGCGCGAGCCCAACGCCTTGCGCGGCGTGCTGGCGCAGG
>NZ_JAOXMC010000326.1:0-259 GCF_026343815.1 Pseudomonas sp. BJa3
CGCAGGCCGCGCAGGCGTTCCAGCCAGGGGTGCGAGCCGTAGTCCAGCGTGTTCAGGAACAGGCCGGCGACCTCGGGGCCGCCGAATTGGCCGGGCGGCAGGCTGATGTTGTGCAGGACCAGCAGCGACACCTGGGCGCCGTGGGGACGCGCGTCGCAATTGGGGGAGGGCAGTCGGGAAACGCCCGGGGCCGGCGCCAGCCAGCCATGTCGATCCAGAAGCAGGGGCATGGGAGGAAAGCAGGTTGGTATCCAACATG
>NZ_JAOXMC010000327.1:0-259 GCF_026343815.1 Pseudomonas sp. BJa3
CGGCGGCGCTGTCGAAACCGTCCACGGAATAGCCCGCATCGCGCAGCGCGGTGGCCAATACGAAGCGCACGGAGCGGTCGTCGTCCACCACCCAGATGCGGCGCGCATCGGCAGTGGCGGCGGCCGCCAGTCGGTCAGTGGACATGACGTTCCTCGTCGGTGTCGTGCAGCGATTGCGGCAGCATCAGGGTGAAGACCGTATGACCGGGGCGGGAGCGGTAGGTCAGCGTGCCGCGATGTTCGCGGGCGACCTGCTGCG
>NZ_JAOXMC010000328.1:0-259 GCF_026343815.1 Pseudomonas sp. BJa3
GGCCTCGAGCTTGGCCAGCGGCGCGCGCGAGATCGCGACCATCGTGGTGTCGCGCGCGGCAAGGTGCGGAACCATGCGCTCGAAGCCGTCGACCCAGAACGAGCAGCTCTTTCAGGCCGCGTCCCACTCCGGCGCGAACATCACGTGCTGCACCACGAGCTGCGGCCTGCCCTTGAAGAGATCACCGAGCGTCACCTTGCCGCCGGGCCCATCGAACACATAGTCCTTGTCGACCTTGACCCACGGCAGCTCGCTGCGT
>NZ_JAOXMC010000329.1:0-259 GCF_026343815.1 Pseudomonas sp. BJa3
GGTCCTGCCACACCAGCGCGACGCACTGGAGAAGGCTGGAAAGGCGCTCGATGCGATCCGGCCGCATGGCACGGCCGACCTCGCCAGTGCGTTGCAGCGCCAGCCCTCGCTGGCCCGTGAGGCCGCCGATGGTCGCAGCCAGGGCGCTATCCGCGCCATGCAGCTCGAAGCCGAAATCCGCATCGATCCCGCGCAGCGCGCCGACCGCTTTGTCAGCGACTGGCAGCGCCTTGGGCAGGCACGACAGGCCATGCAGCGC
>NZ_JAOXMC010000032.1:0-32664 GCF_026343815.1 Pseudomonas sp. BJa3
TCGACCAGACGCCAGGCCAGCCGGCGCAGGTGGTCGGCGCTGTCGTGAACCCGAAGGCTCAACGCGAAGGCCAGGGCCACCTCGTCAGGCCGGTACTGGCCGCCGCTGCGGGTGTTGTACAGCTTTCGCACCGGCTTGCGCATCGATGCGTCGAATGGGTTTGCCATGCTCGACCTCCTGCAGGCCGCTTGGTGGGATGTTGAACTGCTCACGCCGCCTTGTTCTTTGCAGCGCGCTTCGGATTTTTCTGCTCAATCTCAAGGTCCATGTCGTTCCAGCCGGCTAGGAACCAGGATCCGTGGAACGTGTGAGAGGCGAATGGGTTGGCCATCTTGCCGCCACCGTTGCGGCGGCATTCCCGGCCGAGGTAGTAAACGCTGGGGTGATCGCCGTGATCGCTCATGGCCTACTCCTGGCGCCGTTGAACGGGGAAGTCGATATCGAACAGGTCGAGGATCCGCACAAGCCGACAGTTGCCGATTCCCAGCTCGGATATGGTCCGGCATCTGGACTTGCCGGCGTCACGCAGGGCAATGATTTTGTCGGCCAGGTCGCGGTCCTCCTTGCTGGGCTCGGCCTTCGCCTTCACTGGCCTGGCCGGCTTCGGCGGGCTGAAGAACCTGAATCCTCCCCGCGCCGCTACCCCCCCACAGAGCGGTCTTGGTTTCGCCCAGGAGCTTGGCCACTTCACCGCAGGTCATGGTCTTGGCGAGCTCTGCAATCTGCGCGGCGCGGGCCTGGGCGCGGTGTTTGCGCTCGCCGCCGGGCTCCTGCTTGACTGGCTTGGCCCGCTTCGGCTTCGGCTCAGGGTGATGGCGCTGGCGGAATGGGACGTACTGGAAGCCCTCCAGCACAATTATCCGGCCGCCAGACGAGAAGAAGGCAGCCTTTGCTGCCTCCAGGTCGATTGATTGGTTCATGCTCACCTCATGCTGCGATTCCGAGCACGCGATTCATGCGCTCGTCGAGGATTTCGTAGAAGGTTTTCACGCGCTCCGAGAGCTTGCGGATCATCGCCTCGTCGCGGTAGGCACGCTTCACGAACAGCGGCATGCCCGGCCAGTAGCAGATGAAGTCGATCCACTCGCGCTCGGATACCCAGAGGCCACCCTGGCACTGGGCAACGTGCTCCTTGGGGATTTCGCCGCCCAGGATCACGTCCACCTGCAGCTTCGGTAGCTTGGTCTTGATCTCGGTCAGACCTTTGTCGCCGACCAAGGCGTCTGGCGAGTAGCCGATGCCGTGGTTGAGGATGATCCCCACTTGGTGGGTCTGGACATCCTCGCGGTCGCAGTACAGGCCCCGGGCGGTGCCTTCCAGTTCGTGGCCGCGCTCGGTGTGTCGGTTTCCGGTGAACGGGTCGGCCGCCTCGCCGGTAATGCGCTCACCGATCAGGGTGTTCATGTAGGTGAAGGCGCCGGCGCCGAAGCCAGCCTCGCCCTTGCCGTTCACCAGCAGGCAGTCCAGCTCGCTGCAGGTGATGATGCCAAGGCGGAGGTCCAGCCAGGCCTGAGTGCCTTGCTCAACGTCACTGACTATCTGCATTTGCGGCCTCCGCGGCCTTGATGGCCTTGTTCAGTTGCGCGACCAGGATGTCGTGGCGGCCCTTCGGCACGCACTCGGCAGAGCCGTATTCGCCGATGAACCAGTCGCGGGTCTTCTGCGTGCTGCGGTCGAGGAGGGCGGTGATGCCGGCCACCTGCGCGCTGGTGACGTTGGCTGTAGGGACAGCGGCGTGGCCGTCGTCGTCCTCGCCACGGGTGGTCAGGTTGAGCAGGGCGCTCATGACGTAGCGCTTGCCGTAGCTGGTGGACGAACCGACTGCCTGGACAGCGTTCTTGCTTCCGCTGGTGTCGAGCGGCAGGAGCATGGTGGTGCTCTCGCGGTGCCCGGACCTGTGCATCAGGATGCCGGTGACGCTCAAGCCGCCTGGGGTGTTCTCGACCTTGAAGGTGATGGCGAAGCCGTGTGCCTGCATGATCGGCTTGATGACATCGTTGATATCTTCGAAGGTGGCGTAGTCGCTGCGCTTCTGGCCGTTCACCACGATGGCGCCGCGTTCGGCGATGCTCGGGATATCGCTCTGCATGGCTGCCATAGCGGCGTTGAACTCGGCTTCAGCGTCGCGAGCCTGCATGCGCTCATGCATCGCCATCAGGCGCTCCATCTTGTCGATGTCGCAGGCTGGATCGGCGGCGGCGCGGCTGATTACCTGAAGAATGGTTGCTGATTCGCCCACGAGTGCGGGCTCCTGGTCATGGTCAACGCGGGCGACGGATTTCATTTTGAACCTCGATATGGAATGGAAGTGCCAGGTCACCCAGGCACGGAGGTGCGCTCCAGGCCCTGGCTGCGGTGGATGGTTGCGCGCTCTCGCCGCTTACGCTCCCGGGTGGGTCCGGTTATCCCCTAGGGGCCCGCCGGGCTCGGGTGCGTTGTTCAGGAAGTGATGCTGCCGGCCAGTGCGCTGGCAAGCATGAAGAAGGTGCAGGCGAAGAGCATGGAGAAGGAGCCGCGCCAGATGACCAGGCGCCGGGCGCGCTGGTAGCTGGTCATTGGCAAGGCCTCACCCTGGCGATTGGCCGGCGCTTCAGCCAGTCGGCCTTGATCGGGTAGGGCAGATCGGCCACACGCATACCAACCGGGAACTGGACGGTACCGCGCACCTGGGCGGCCTTCGCTTCTTCGATTTGCTCGTCTATCAGCGTCTTTACGATCGGGGTGGTCATGCAGCCTCCTTGCGCCGTACGGCAATCCGCCGAATGCGCTCGCAGTAGTGTTTGAACTCGTTGGAGTCGATGGCCAGGAGTGAGAAGTAGGCCACCGCCAGGGTTTCGGCCTTGGCTTCTTCGACAGGGCCCGCGCTTGGCAGCAGCATCGTTTCAATGGCGGCCTCGATGGCGCTGACCGCTACGCTGTGCTGGTTCATTCCGCCTCCTCGGCCCGGGCCAAAACTCCTTCTGCCGCGAATGGGATCAGCAGCGTGCGCGCGATTTCCTGCAGCGCGGATTCCGGGTTTGGCACGCACATGATCTCGTCGGCAGTAGATGCCGCTTCGCTGATCGACTTGCAGCGCGCCGCCAGGACCAGGCGGCCAAGCACCGAACCGCTGATGCCGGACTGACCGATCTGACCCATAACGAACTCATCCACCGCCTGGGCGAAGCGCTCATAGGTGACGCCCTGCTTCGGGCGCATGCGGCGCTGGAACACGAAGTCTCGGCGCGCCATCAGCTCAGCGATGCCGTCGTCGATCCAGAGCTCCTCCGGCGAGCTTTCACTCACCGCCGGCGGCATCCGGTTGTCGTACTCAAACTGTGCTGCTCGAAGTGCGCCCATGGTCGCCTCCAGGTGGTGGGTTACTCGGTGGGTGAAGCGTGAAAGCCCGAGGATTTCCCGGGCTTTCATCAAGGGTGTTGCTATCTGAGGCAGTGCCGAGTTGGAAGGCCTCGGCGCGCTGTCCTGTTACATGGCGAATCCTCCAGTGATCGCACGCTGGAATCGCAGCGGCACTCAAGAAGGGGATGCGGGATGCATCGGGGTGTGATCTGCGCGGAAGGCAAGTCCCGCTTTGCGCCTAAGAGTGCGCCCCCTCAAGCCACGCTCCGGTGATTGCTCACTGCCTGGTCGTGGTCTCGCTTTCTTCCCGAGGTTGCGAACCCTCGTGTCTCGGCTAGGTGCCAGCGCCTTAATGTCTGCTGGCGGTTTCAGATCACACTCCGATGCACCCTGCGATGGGGAGCAGGGCATCGGGCAGTTAACGTCAGGCGGACGTGGCGCTGGTTGTCCTTGCAAAGACTTCAAGTTCTTCCATGTATTCGGGGTTGCCCAGATCCGCGCTATTCGTGGTCATGCCGTGCTCGCAGATCAGGCGCAGGCATTCACGACTGCCAGTCTCAAGCACCAGGCGTTCATGTTTGCCGAAATGGGTGAACTGACCGGATGCCAGATCAGCTAAGCGTTTCTCGTGGTGCAGTCGATCGTAGTGCCGCTGCTTCTGATGAGTTGGCATCGTATGCCCTCCAGGGCGGTTGATTTCCCGTCTGGCCCTGTCGCCAAGGCCAGCCAGTGACGTCGTCATGCCGCAGCTTTGCAGTCAGCAGCTGTCATTCGCTGCCCGTCTGCCAGCTCGACCACGCACACGCCGTTGCGGTAGCCGCGCTCCGTGTTGAGTCGGTTGGCCTCGCGGATGCAGGCGGCCAGGTCGTTGTTGGTGAACACCTCCAGCTCGCCGCGCAAGGTGATGCGAAGGACTTTGTTCATCCTGTGTTCCTCCAGTGGATTCCCGATGCCGCCTCATCGAAGCGGCATCAGTGAATCGTTCTGTGCTGCTTGCGGGGCTACGCCTTAACCCGCTTCCCGATATTGCCTACGGTTTTGGTGGGTAGCGCCCCGCAGGGGCCCGCCGTTGCCCAGCTATCACCTCAAGCTGGCTTGGTACTGCACCGCGACCCGCTACTGGCGTCGGTCGCTGGCTCAAATCGTTCTTGCTGGACACTCACCGCGCCGCCGGTTACCGGTGGGCGCCGCTCGCTTCCTCCCTACTACCGCCGGGGTGGCGGGGCGCATTGCATGCCCGGGTCGTTCTCTCGGTTAAGGCGTTTCACCTTCGTCAGCCGTCCAGGGTTCTCCCTGTCGTGGGCAGCCTTTCGGGGCTGTCTGGCGCCGGTCGCCGGTAGAGGCAATGCGGTCTGTTCACCAGTTCCAGAGCTGGCATGGGGATCGAATTTATTGCTCGCGCTGTGCCGTTGCCGGGATCGATCCGCGAGGTTCCCATCGATGTGAAAGAGCGGTGAGGCTTGAGGGCCTCCCGAGGGGCTGTGTAGCGCCTCGGTGTAAGGCGAACATTAGGCATTCCTTCTTTTTTCGTCAATAGGTATTCCTAATTATTTTCTTGGGCCAACAAAAAAGCCCGCGCTTGGCGGGCTTGGTATGTCATGCAGGTGGCTACATAGAATCGACCTGTGCCTTCAGTCTGTTTGCTGAAAGCTCATACTGGCGCTCATAGGCATCGTGGTCGTCGTCAATGAGGTGGTCCAGATAGCTGAGCCATGAAACATACATCTCAGCAAGCTCTGGCTTCAGCGAAGGCAGTCTATCAACCTCGGCCTTATACAAAGCCTTCCCTTTGTTCTTGGCGTCATCTACGCAATTCCTGACCACCTCAAGGCGCTTATGGAAGGCTTCGGACCACCGCTTGCTGCCTTCGCCATACTTTCTTTCGGCAGCCCGGACTTCCGTCTCCTGGTACATGGCGTCAAGCCTGCAAACCGCAGGAAGTCCGGTCATTTTTTCGATAAAGGTAGGCTCCGCCACGGTGATGGATGACCAAAGTGTCGAGGTGATTATGGTGGCGAGCAGGGCTTTGCGCATCGTGGCTCTTCCTGAGAAATGGCTGTAGTTGCGATTGATGGAATTCGGACGAACGCTTCCTAGAGGAAAACCGATTTTGGCATTTTCCCGTCGACTACCGTGCCAACGATCTCCCAGCTGTCGTCGACTGCTCGGGTTGGATAGGCCTGGTTCAAGGGCTTCAGGTAAAGCTCTCCAGCATCACGCACCAGCTGCTTGAACGTCGCCTCGTTGGTGCTGACCATCCTGGCCACCACGAACTGACCTGAGCGCGGTTCAATATCTGGAGCTACCAAGATCAAGAACCCCTCGGGGAATGACGGCGTGCCGGAGGATGCAGTCATTGAATCCCCGGTCACCCTGAGCCAAAACGCATCCTCCCCAGCCCACACGTCAGAGAGGTGCTGATGGCACAACGCGATATTACCCACCTCAACAGCCTCCCTAGCACTCCCGGCCTGTACCCAGCTTATTTCTGGGTATGAGAAGGACCTTGTTGGCTGTAGCGCCGCCTCCACGTTCGATTCTTCAGGGGTATGAGGCAGCTTATGTTTGGGCCCGCGCCCGGTTGCCAGCCACTTGGGCGTAACCCCAAGGAAGTCGGCGGCAAGAAGCAGATTTTGCCCCTCGATGGTTTTGGTTTTTCCAGACAGCCAGTCATTCACCGATGGCGGCTTGATTCCGCACGCCCGCGCTAATGCGGCCTGCGAAATTTTCGGGGGCCCGTCCAGGATCTGCCGTAAACGTTCTTGAAGTGTGCTCATTAGGGGAGCCTAACACTAGGCATCTAAGGTATTCCTATTGACCTGCTTGGAAGGTATGCCTAATATCTCGCTTAAGATTCCAGCCGGAGAAACCAGGCATGAACCCCAGCGCAATTATCGAAGCCCTGGGCGGGACATTTCGCGTAGCCGAGCTGTGCGAGGTGCGCCCGCCGTCGGTGAGCGATTGGAAAAAGCACGGCATTCCTCGTGCCCGAATGATGTTCCTGCGCATCGCGCGCCCAGAAGTCTTCGAGGCTCTCGAGGAGCAGGCATTGAAAGACTCTTCTCCATGCAGCTCCTCCGCAAAGAAAACCGCCGCCTAACCACTTTTCAAACACAAGGAAATCCCTGAATGCACCTGGACCCCGCCAACAAACGAAGCGAAGTGATCAAGTCGCGATGGAAGCCGGAGGACGTCAGGAAGCTGCGCATGGAGGCTCGAATGGCCGGCATGCAGCTCGCCACCTATGTCCACGAACTGGCGAATCTCGGTCGCCGCTTGGGCGCGGCTGATCTTCTCCGCGAACTGAACGGCGCCGCGCAACAGGATAAGTCGGCCTGAAGCCCCTATGGAGGGCCTATGCCTGAAAACGCCTTCGAATTGCTGCCTGTGCAGGTGAAGGCTGAGGTGCGTGCGCTGGCTGCAGACCTTGGCTGGAGCCTGGGCCGGGCGACCGACGAGTACTTGGAAATGAGTCGGTCCCTGGCTGTGCAGGAGCAATTGAGACAGATGAGACACAAGGCCCCTGTGCTGGGGCTGGTTGGACACAAAAAGGGCCTCGATAGCACCTGATTGTGGAAACACAGAGGCCCTCTTTTGGGCTTCTTACAGGCACAAAAAAGCCGGGATTCCGGCCCGGCTCTCTGCAACACAAAACACTGAGGTGAATTATGCATATGCAGACCCCGATTGTACAGGGCTTGTCAACAGTCGCGCCACAAAATTCCAGCCACGATTTCGTGGCGCGCACGATGTCGACGCGAGAAATCGCCGATCTGACCAACAAAAGCCACGACAACGTCATGCGCGATGCTCGGCGCCTAGTGGCTGAGGGTGTCCTCAGATCTGAGGAGACCCCATACGTCCATCCGCAGAACGGCCAGTCGTACCCTGAGTTCCTCTTGAGCCAGCGAGACTGCCTGGTCCTGGTGTCTGGCTACAACGCCAAACTGCGCGCCAAGATCATTGACCGCTGGCAGGAGCTGGAAGCTCGTGCTGCAGCACCGGCGCCCGCCGACCTCAGCAAGCTGGAAATCCTCCAGATGGCCCTTGAGTCGGAGAAAGCCCGCGTCCTGCTCACCGTCCAGGTCGAGGCTCAGGCCAAGAAGATTGACCACCTGGAGAACCTGTTCAAGGAAGGCATGAGCCATGTCCAGTTCTGCAAGGGCCTCAATGGGGTCAACGTGATGCAGGTTGGCCACTTCCTCGAAGGCCGCAACTGGCTCTACAACGAGAGCAAGTCCGGTACCCGGTACCGCGTCGCCGCCTACGCCCGCGACAAGTACATGACCGAGCATCAGCAGACCATCACCCCGCACGGCAAAGAGGCGTTCATCAGCTACACGCCGATCCTGCTGCGCAAGGGCGCCGTGCGCCTGTACGAGCTCTACCTGGCCGACGAGCTGCCCATGAAGAAGAACTGGGACGGCCTGCACACCCACGACAAGGCCGTGCGGGGTGCAGCATGAGCGTCGACAAAGAAAAACTGAGGGCGCTGTGCCTAGAGGTAAAGGCCGACTCAATGATCCACAGCCGAATTCGACTGGCGCTGAAATTCGACGAGGTCCTGGCCCTGATCGACGAGGTTGAACGGCTTGAGAAATTCGAGGATTGGTTTGTCCGTCTTGATCAGGCCGATCAAGCGCTATCGGCTTCCTTCAAGGCTGAGAGAGACCTGCTCAAACTAGAAATCTATGCGCTGCGCCAAGATGCACAGCGCTATCGCTGGCTGCGGGAAAAGCAGACGTTCATCTGGCTGATTCAGGACTGGTTCCCCAGCGACGCCGTATTGACCGATGTGGATGCAGAGATCGACGCAGCCATGGCCAAGGAGCGTGCCCAGTGAGCATGGAACTGATGGTCAAGGCCATGAAGACCAAGGTCGGCAATCCGCTGCGCAAGCTGGTGCTCATCAAGCTGGCCGACAACGCCAACGACATGGGCGAATGCTGGCCGTCGTATCAGCACATTGCTGACCAATGCGAGATCGGGCGCTCGACGGTAAAGGTGCACATCCGAGAACTGGAAAAGTCCGGCCTGCTGCGCCGTGAGTTTCGCCGCAAGGGAGAGCTGAACCAGTCGAACGTGTTCCACCTGGCACTTGAGGGTGGGGCAGCTCCTGCCCTAGGGGGTGGGGCAGGAGATAACCCACCTGGGGCAGGAGATAACCCAGGGGGTGGGGCAGGAGCTGCCCCCAGAACCAGTCACTCTTTTGAACCAGTCACTGAACCAGTGGGGCAGAAGGTCGCTGACGCTCCCTCGGCGAAGAAGAAGGCTGCGAAGTTCGACCCGATGACCTGCAAACCCACCAATGTGAGCGAGCAGGTCTGGGCTGACTGGTGCCAGCACCGCCGCGAGATCGGCAAGCGCCTGACCAAGACCACCTGCGAGCGCCAAGCCAAGACCCTGGCCGGCCACCACGCGCCCGACGCCGTGATCAACCAGTCGATCAGCAACGGCTGGACCGGCCTGTTCCCGGAGAAGGTGCTGCCTGGTGCCCAGCAGGGCCAGCGCCGCAGCGGCCCCGACTTCGACGACACCACTTGGGCAAACGACCTGGGGGCCTTATGAGTGCACAACCGAAACTGCGCAGCGTGACGCAGATCATGGCCACGGCCCGCAATCTGCCCGCCGAGGTTCATGCCCCGGCCAAGCAGCTCGACCCGGGCACCACCGAAGTGGTCAACGCCCTGTTCAAGGAGCTGCAGGCCATCTTTCCGGCGTGGAAGCAGGCGTGGCCGGATGACGAGGCCCTGAAGGCTGCCAAGCGCAGCTGGATCAAGTCCTTCGTCGCCGCGGGCATCAACACGCTCGAGCAGATCCGCTTCGGCATCCAGAAGTGCCGGGTGCTGGGTACCGACTTCGCCCCGAGCAGCGGCAAGTTCATCAAGCTGTGCCAGCCGACTCCGGAGGAGATGGGTATTCCGCCGCTTGCGCGGGCCCTGGCAGAGGCTCTGGAGAACTTCCATCCCAGCAGGGCAGGGTCACGCGTTTGGACGCATGCAGCGGTGCGCCACGCGGCCCTGCAATGCGAAGCGCAGAACCTGGGATCGATGGAGGTGGAGCGGGCCGAGAAGGTCTTCGCCCGGGCCTACGACATCACGATCCGCATGCTGGTCGCCGGAGAGCCTCTGGGTGATATCGCCACCGGCATCGGCCACGACAGCCAGAAGGGCCTGGCCGAGCTGGCAGACGAGTACGCCGCCCAGCGCCAGGTACGGCTGCTGGAGATCCAGCAGATCCCAACCAGCGCCGCTCAGTGTCGCGCCAGCCTGCTGGCCAAGTTGAACATCAAGCGCGCCGGGCAGCCGGCCGGGGAGGGGGTGTGATGCGGTCGTACATGAAGGCCTTGTTGTTCATTGCCGTCTTCATGGCGGCTGGAGCCGGTTTTGCTGAATGGTTTGTCTTCGTTCTCAAGCTGGACCTGGGTGTTGCGGGCGGCTTTGTGCTGGGGATGGCGCCAATTGCGCTGCTGGGAGCGATTCCGTTCAGGAAGCTATTTGCAGACCGCAAGGAGAATCACTGATGGACACCAACAAGATGCGCGAGCAGTTCATCGAAGCATACCGTCGGCTTCTCGTTGCCGAAGGCATGATGATTCAAGAAAGTCGCTTCGAGCTGCGTGATGGCGAATTCGTCCACCGCGAGACAGCTATTGCTTGGTGGGCCTGGCAGGCCTCCCGCGTGGCCGTGGTGGTGGAGCTGCCTGCGCTCGGCCAGCCTGATGGCGACTATGACGCTTCGTGGCACCACACCCGAAACGGAACGATTGACGCCTGCAAGCGGGCCATCGAGGCCCAGGGCCTGAAGGTGGCGCCATGAAGACCGCCATGACCGTAATCCTGCTGCTTGCTCTGTCCGGATGCCAGGTCTGCTGTGACGCCCAGGGCGAGAGCTGCGCGGCGCGCTGTGAGGTGGCCCATGACTGAGAAGATCAGCGTCAACAGCCAAGCCAAGCTCTCCGAGGCCGTGACCATGCTCAACCGCCTGTTCCGCGACAAGAAGTTCGTCGTGGTCACCATGCGCCCGGGAAAGGACCGCACCCTGGACCAGAACGCCCTGTGGTGGGCGATGTACGACCGGATCGCCAAGAGCACCGAGATGGGCGAAATCGAGGACGTGCGCCGGTACTGCAAGCTGCATTTCGGTGTTCCGATCATGCGTGCCGGCTGCGAGGAGTTCCGCACCGGCTGGGCCGAGTCGTTCATCCACCTGGACTACGAGGTGAAGCTGCGCCTGATGGGGCCGTGCGCGATGTTCGGGCCGGATGGCTTCCCGGTCACCCGTCTGTTCGATCGGGCCCAGGGCTGCCAGTACACCGACCGCATCGTGGCCGAGTTCGCGCCGCAGGGTGTGGTCTTCACCGATCTGCTGAGCGAGGAGGCGGCATGATCTGGATTATCGCCCTGATTTTGGCGCTCACCGGTGAACCCTTCGCCGCAGTCATCGCCTGCATGATTGGTCTGCTTATGGGGGGCAAGTAATGCTCGCCAAGGAGATCAAACCGAAAAAGTGCAAGGCGCCGGGCTGCGGCAAGCACTTCAAGCCGTCCATGACCACGCAGAAGGTGTGCAGCATCGCCTGTGCCAAGGCCATGGCCAAGGACCCAAAACTTCAGAAAATCGCGGCCAAGGCTATCACCAAGCAGAAGCGCCAGGACCTGCAGGATCGCCGGGAGAAGCTGAAGACTCGCCGCGAGCACATGGCCGAGGCGCAGACCGCGTTCAACGCCTACATCCGCGAGCGCGACGCCGGCCTGCCGTGCATCAGTTGCGACTCGAGCCCGAGCGATCACGACCTCATCACCGGCAGCCGCTGGGACGCTGGCCACTACCGGTCGGTCGGCGCTTGCCCGGAGCTGAGGTTCGAGCCACTCAACGTCCACCGCCAGTGCGTGAAGTGCAACCGGAACCTGTCGGGCAACGCGGTCGAGTACCGCATCCGCTTGGTGAAACGCATCGGCGCCGACCAGGTGGAATTCCTCGAAGGGCCTCATAAGCCCCAGCGCCTGACCATCGAAGACCTGCAGGCCATCAAGGCGCTGTACAGGCAAAAACTCAAAGACCTGCGGAGGGCTGCAGCATGAACTACCACAACGTCATTTCCGCGGTGGTGCGTGCACTCGCCGCCGAGACAATCAACAGCGCCGGCGGCTGCGACTTCGAGCCGAAGGTCCAGATGGCCAAGCAGAAGGGCGAGATCTCCGGCAAGGATGCCGCTTTGCTGGCTGACTGCATCGTGCACAAGCTGCTGCACGCCCAGCTCAGCCCGCGACACTGGAATGCCCTGGTGGCGAAGTACAGCACGCACCGAGGGCGGAAAATCGATTCCATTGGGCGCCTGGTGGCCGTGGTGGAAAGTCCGGCGCCGCTCCGGTTCACCCAACAGGCGGTGCTGACCTGGGCTGTGCCGCAGCAGTGCAAGGGCATTGCCCGCAGGGTTACCCAGGCAAAGGCGCCGGAGCCGCGCGAGAACAAAAGGGAACGGCAGTGGGATTGGCGTAACAAGGCGGCTGCCGAATCAGTAGCGCGCGCGAATAAGCATGCCCGAGCCTTGGCCGAGTCGAAACCGGGCGAGATGATCGTTCTTGCCGAGTCGAACTACGACATGACCACATGGGATTCGCAGGGACTCACCGAGCGCACCTACCAGCGCTGGAGCAAGGCGATCCGTGACAACCTGGAGTCGATGGTGGACGAGGCCCTGGTCGAGGCCCAGCACATGCTGGAGGCGGTTGGCGTGCTGTCCGGCGAGGCTGCATGAAAAGGCCCTCAAAAGTGCTTGCAATATCATGTCGGCATGTCGTAAATTTGCTCCATCCTGTCATTCCTGCGCGTGTTGAGGAGTGACGCACAGAGCCCGGCCATCGTGTCGGGCTTTTTGTTGCCCGTAGGAAAGCGCATGAAGCCATCAACCGCATGGAGCCTCCTGGCATTCGCCATGGCCCTGGCCAGCTACGCCCTTCACCGCGACATCAGCGCCAATGTCTTCCTTGGCTGCGTATTCATCATTCAGGGCCTCAAAAGGCCCGACGGTTCGGCCCAAGAGCGCCGGGCTACATTCCTGGCTGCCGCACTGAGCGCTGGCATCCTCCTTTTCGCGCTATGGGTGCTCGCCACCGGTCTCGACATCCGCGGCCCGGCGCCATTCCGCCACAAACACTAAGGGACTGAACATGGCCGATGCCGCTACCCCAGCAGCTTGCACGGTTGTAGGGTTGGGCGGCATTGCCCTCGCAAGCTGCCTCCCCACGATCGACCTCAACGCTGTTGTCTGCGCCTTCGGTGGCGCGCTGCTCTTCATCCTCTGGGCGAAGGACATCAACCTGTGGCAGCGCCTCGGGTACTTGCTCGTCGGCTGGATCGGCGGTTACTACGGCTCTGCTGAGATCCTGGCCCAGGCCTGGACGAAGACCAGCGGAATCGCCGCCTTCGCCTGCGGCCTGGCCACGGTCCTGGTGAGCATCAGCGTTCTGGAGTCGTTCAACACCGGCAAACTGCCGAAGTGGGTAACCGAGCTGCCAGCAGCGATTGGCAGCCTGTTCCCCAAGCGAGGGGGCCAATGACCCTAGACCAAACCATCACCCTGGCCCATGCCGGGTTCTGCGGCGGTATCTGCTTCGTCATCGCGTTCATGTACCGGCGGGGCGGCTCGAGCTACAAATTCCTGCCCAGCCTGTGCGCCTTCTGCCTGGCCTCCCTGTTTGGCCAGGAGTGGCTGAGCATCATCGGCGCGATCCTGCTGTACGGGCAGTGGCCGGTCACCTCGGTGCCCAGCACGCTTATCTTCGGGATCCTGTTCATCCTGGCGCTGCGCTCGAAGGGGAATGTGGCCAGGTTGTTCGATCAGTCGCGGCGCAGGTAGCGCGCCACAAAACAGAGGTGCGCCGTTTCGTGGCGCGGAGAACTGCATGACTACCATCGCATACAAGGACGGCGTGATCGCCTGCGACTCCCGCCACACCCGCGGCGGCTCGATCGTCTCGGATGACGTTGTGAAGTGCCAGATCGTTGATGGGGTCAGCTTCTTCCTGTCCGGCGCCGTGTGCGATGAGAAGGCCCTGATTGCGGCCTACATCGGCACTCCGTCGCCGGCGCCTGTCGAGTGCTCCGGCTATGCCGTTGATGGCGGAAGGCTCATCATGGTCGGTCACGACGACAAGACCGGAGTCTGGAAGCAGGACCTCGACCCGGCCAACCCTGACGCTATCGGCAGCGGATCAGCATACGCCCTGGCCGCAATGGATATGGGCGCAAGTGCCGAAGAAGCGGTGCGCGCCGCCATGAAGCGCGACATCTACACCGGCGGCAAGGTTCGTACAGTTCGGATCGCCCGCGACCAGTAAGGAATCACCATGACAGCAAAGCAACCCGACTGGGAGGCGATCGAACGAGCCTACCGGGCCGGGTCGCTTTCGGTTCGTGCCATTGGGGAATCTCAAGGCGTCAACCACGCCACCATCCTCAAGCGAGCGAAGAAGGAGGGGTGGGCGCGCGACCTGACAGAGCAAGTCAGGATAGCGACAAAGCAGAAGGTAACCACATCGGTAACCAGCACCAGTAACCAGCCACCACCGGTTACCGACGCCGATATCATCGACGAGGCATCCAGCCAGGCTGCCTCTGTAGTTCTCGCTCACCGCACTGGATTGGCCAACTGGCGATCGATCGCCGACAAGCTTTCGGTGGCTCTGGCCGAGATGGACGTCAACGAAGAGAACCTGGGCGACTTCTCCAGGGCGCTGAACGCAGGCGTAGATGCTCAGCTCAAGGTCATCAAGGGCGAGCGCCAGGCGTATGGCCTGGACAGCGAGGAAGGCAACAAGACCGTCGACGATCTGGCCGCCTTGATGGATGAACTATCGAAGGATGCCTGACCATGAAGCCCGAGCACCTGAAACTGCTCCGGGATCGGTTCTGGCGCCTGAACAACCTGTACTTCATCACGGACAAGCAGGGCAAGAAGGTCCGCTTCCGCATGACGCAGGAGCAGATCGACTACTTCCAGGGGATGCACACCCGCAACATCATCCTCAAGGCCCGGCAGCTTGGGTTCACCACGCTGGTGTGCATCGTCCAGCTGGATGCCGCGCTGTTCGAGGCTGCCAAATGCGCCCTGATCGCCCACACCCTGAACGACGCCAAACGCCTGTTCCGGGAGAAGATCAAGTACGCCTACGATCACCTGCCCAAGGAGATCCGGGCGGCCAACCCGGCGCGGAACGATGCGGCGGGCGAGCTGGTGTTCAGCAAGGGTGGGTCGCTCTACGTGTCCACCTCCTTCCGGGGCGGCACGCTGCGCTACCTGCACGTTTCCGAGTTCGGGAAAATCTGCGCCAAGTTCCCGCACAAGGCGCGGGAGATCGTCACTGGTGCGTTTGAGGCAGTGGCTGCGGAGTGCTTCGTCACCATCGAATCCACGGCAGAAGGCCGGGCCGGGTACTTCTTCGACTACAGCCAGTCTGCCGAGAAGCAGCAGCTGGCCGGCGTGCCCCTGGGCCTGCTGGACTGGAAGTTCTTCTTCTTCAGCTGGTGGCGCAACCTGCTGTACTGGCTGGACCCGACCGGCGTCGTCATCCCCGACCGCCTGACCAAGTATTTCGACGACCTGACCGCCAAGCACGGCATCGTCACCAACCCAGGCCAGCGCGCCTGGTACGCCGCCAAGGAAAAGACCCTCGGCGACGACATGAAGCGCGAGTACCCGTCGATCCCTGCAGAGGCATTCCAGCAGACGATCGAGGGCGCCTACTACGCCAAGCAGTTCACCAAGCTCTATGCCGCCCAGCGCATCGGCAAGCTGCCTGACAACAGCCACCTGCCGGTGCACACCTTCTGGGACATCGGCGTGGGCGACTCGACGGCTATCTGGTTCGTCCGGATCGTCGGCGAGGAATACCACGTTATCGACTTCTACCAGAACAGCGGGGAAGGCCTGCGGCACTACATGAAGGTGCTCAAAGATCGCGGATACACCTACGGCGAGCACTGGGGGCCCCACGACATCGACAACCGGGAATTTGGTAGCGACGGCAAGACTCGGCGTGAAATCGCGCGAGAGGGCTACGAGATCGACGGCAAGCGCTATTCGATGACCTTCCAGGTGGTGCCGAAGCTAAGCATCGACGAAGGCATTGAGCAGGCGCGGGAGATTCTTCCCCGCTGCGCCTTCGACGAGGCGAAGTGCGAGGAGGGCATCACCGCCCTGGAGAGCTACCGCAAGGAATGGGACGACAAGCGCGGCTGCTGGAAAGACAAGCCGCTCCACGACTGGTCATCCCACCCATCCGATGCCTTCCGCTACTTCGCCGTAGCCAAAACAAAACGCTCCCGAGTCGAGCACATACCAGTCACATTCACGTTCTGAGGCCAGCATGCCGAATTACAGCGCAACCCGGCAGGAGTACAACGACGCTCTGCCGAGCTGGCGCCTGGTCAAGCGATGCGTGGCCGGCGCCCGGGAGGTCAGGAAGTACGACGAATACCTGCCGATGCCAGACCCGACGAATCAGTCGGAGGAGAATCTGGAGCGGTACCGCCAGCTGAAGAAGCGGGCCATGTTCCTCAACGTGACCGGTCGCACCCGCACTGGCCTGCTCGGGGCCGTGTTCCGCAAGACGGCTGAGGTTGAGCTGCCATCTGGCGTGCAGTACCTGCTGGAGAACGCCAGCGGCGACGGTGCGAGCCTGGAGCAGCTGTCCAAAGAGGCGGTTGGCGAGTGCCTGGACACTGGGCGCGGTGGGTTCCTCACCGACTACCCCAAGCTGGAAGGCGAAAGCGGGCGGCCACGCACCGCTGCCGAATCAGCCGGTAAGCAGGCTTGGATTCACCACTACCCGGCCCTGAGCATCATCAACTGGCGCGAGAAGGTCATTGAAGGCCGCAAGCACCTGGTGCTGGTGGTGCTGCATGAGCAGCTCAGCAAGGAGAGCGACGACGGCTTCGAGTTCGAGATCGTCGACCAGTACCGCGCTCTGGTGCTGGAGGATGGCGTCTACAAGCAGCGCCTGTACCGCGATGACATCCCGGACGGCGAGGAGAGCATCCCCACCGACCAGGCCGGCAAGCAGTTCGATCACATCCCGTTCCACTTCTACGGCGCCGAGAACAACGACGCCGCGGTCGACAAGGGTCCGCTGGAAGACATCGCCGACGTGAACATCCTGCACTACGGCAACAGCGCCACGGTAGAGGAGGCCGGGTTCATCAGCTCGCAGCCAACGCTGTTCATGACCAGCAGTATCACCGCCGAGGACTTCGCCAAGTTCAACCCGAGCGGTGTGCATATCGGTTCGCGGCGCGGGATCATGCTCGGCAACACCGGCAGCGCGACAATGCTGCAGGCCAAGGAAACCCAGCTTGCCCTGGAGCTGATGCGCGACAAGCAGGACCAGATGCTGATGATCGGCGCCCGCATCGTCCAGAAGGGCGGCGGTGCCGAGACAGCAGAGGCCGTGCGCATCCGCTACAGCTCGGACAACAGCGTGCTGGGCACCATCGCCGGCAACGTGTCCGAGGCTCTGAAACTGGCCATTCTGGACGCCGAGCGCTTCATGATCGGCCAGCCTGACATGACCGGGACGGTGTTCTGGCTCAATCAGGAGTTCTTCGACGAGGCCATGGATGCCCAGATGATCCTGGCTCAGGTCCAGCTGTGGCAGCAGGGCATCATCGCCAAGCGTGACCTCCGTACCAATCTCCGCCAGGCCGGCACCATCGAGTCGGACCGCACGGACGACGACATCGACGATGACATAGAGGCCCAGCCGCCAGTGACCGGCAGCGATACGGGCAACGAGCCGCCGCCAGGTGAAGACGATGAGCAGTGAAGGCTATCTGGCTGATGCGGCTACCCGCCACCAGGTCTATGTCCAGCGGTACGCCGCCGGCAACCTGAAGCGGGTGGCCAAGTTCATCACCAAGGCCATCAACACGGCCAAGGCTGCCGTACGCGGCGGGCTGAGCGCCTATGGCACGCGCAGGTACACCAGCGAGATCGACGCGCTGCAGCGCGACCTGCAGGGCATCTACAGCGACATGAAAGGCCAGTCCATGCTGGACCTGGGCGAGTTCGCTGGCTACGAGGCCTCGTTCAGCGCCCGCATGCTTGGGCAGGTGGTCACCGCCGTTGTCCAGACGCAGGTGCCGGCCGCCGACCTTGTTGCCGCTGCCGCGCTGGCGGAGCCAATGCAGCTTGAGGCCCGGGCCGGGGTGCAGCGCATCAGCATTGCAGGCGCGCTGGACCAGTTCGGTACGGCGAAGTCCGCGCAGATCGTGGGAGAGATCCAGATCGGCTCTGCCCTGGGCGAGACCAGCCAGCAGATCACCCGGCGCCTGACCAGTATGCACCAGTTGCAGCAGGATCAGGCATCGGCGCTGGTGCGCACCATGACGAACCATGTGGCCAGCACGGCTCGGGCTGAGACGTTCAAGGCCAACGAGGACATCCTGGCCGGCAAGCGACGCATCGCCACGCTGGACGGGCGCACATCGCCGTTCTGCCGCTCGATCGACAACACGGTGGTGCCATTCAGCGCGCCATCGCCGCCGTTCCACTGGAACTGCCGGACATCCGAGATACCGGTGCTCAAGCCTGAGTTCGAGCGGGAGATTCCCGGCTCCGTCAGGCCGGCAGTGGGGGCGGATGGCGCTGAGCAGGTATCGAGCAAGACCACCTACCAGCAGTGGCTCGCCCGCCAGCCTGCCGCGTTCCAGATCGATGTCCTGGGCCCGGCCCGCTACAAGCTGTTCAGCAAGGGCGAGCTGACCCTGGACAAGTTCGTGGACGACAGCGGTCACCAGATCACGCTGGACGAGCTGAGACAGCTTGAACCGCGCGCCTTCGAGCGTGCAGGACTTTGAACAGCCGGCCATGAGCCGGTTTTTTTACGCCCGCGGCTGAGCCAACGGCAAATCATCCGGGGGATGACATGAAATACCTGATCGACAAAGCAGCATTCGACGCGCTCGAGCCATCCATGCAGGCCTTCTACAAGGCCCAGGGCGAAAACTACGTCCTGGCGGTCGAGGGACTGCCCCAGACCGAAGACGTGGAAGGGCTCAAGCGCCAGAACCAGACCCTGCTGGACGAAGCGAAGGAAGCCAAGCGCAAGGCGCGCGAAGCCCAAGAGCAGCTGTCCCAGAAAGAACTGGACGCAGCCAAGGCCCGCGGCGACTACGAGTCGCTGTACACCAGCAGCGAGCAGGCACTGGCCACCGAGCGCCAGAAGCTGGCAGACCTGCAGGCCGGCATCGAGAAGCGCGACCTGACCGGTGCAGCCTCCAAGGTTGCGGCGTTGATCGCTGACGGCCCGAACGCCGAAATCCTGGCCGAATTCCTCGAGCGCCGGCTTCGCATTGTCGATGGCCAGGTACGTGTCACCGATGCCAGCGGGAACCTCACGGTCTCCACGCTGGAAGACCTCGGCAAAGAGTTTCAGAAAGATCCGCGCTACGCCTCCCTGGTGCGCGGCTCTCAAGCCAACGGCGGCGGGGCTGCTGGCGGCGGCGGTGGCGGGGCCACCAAAACGTGGGACCAAATGACCGGCATGGAGCGCGTTGAGCTCCGCCGTAACGACCCCGCCGAGCACGCGCGCCGGAAGGCCGCTGCACAGGCCAAGTAAAGGAAAACAGCAATGCCAACCATCCTCTCCGACGTAGTATTCCGCGACGAGCTGCGCGATTACATGCGCGTCAACACCGTCGAGAAGACCGCGTTCTTCCAGTCGGGCATCCTGGTCAACAACAGCGACATGTCCAGCCTGCTGGCCAGTCCGTCCAACACCTTCACCATCCCATGGTGGGTCGATCTGGACGCGTCCATCGAGTCGAACTACTCGAACGACGTGTACACCGACATCGCCGTGCCGCTGGCGGTGACCAGCGCCGAGATGCAGGCCCGCGCCGCCTACCTCAACGAAGGTTGGGCAGCCATGAGCCTGGTGAAGAACATCACCAACCAAGACCCGCTGGAGTTCGTGGCCAGCCGCCTGACCAGCTACTGGCAGCGCGTGGCCCAGCGCCGCACCATCGCCACTGTCGTGGGCATCTACAACGACAACGTGGCCGACAACGGCGGGGACATGGTGGTGGACGCCGGCGGCCCGATCACCGCTGCTGCTGTCATCCGCGCCCGGGCGACCATGGGCGACTACACCCCGCAGATCGTCACCCCGAACGGCACCAAGGCTCTCAGCGTGATCGCCATGCACTCGGCCGTGTACGCCGAGATGTCGATCCTCAACTTGATCGACTTCACCCCGATCGCAGACCAGGTGCCCGAGTTCGGCCGCTACCAGAACATGCTGGTGGTTATCGATGATGGTCTTCCGGTGATCGGCACCGCGCCTAATCAGAAGTACCTGTCGATCATCTTCGGTCCGGGCGCCATCGGCTACGCCGAGGAGCAGGACGAGGACGACATGGAGTACGACCGTGAGCCGGCCCGCGGCAACGGTGGTGGCGCTGAGACCCTGTGGACCCGTCGCAATTTCGTTGTGCACCCGCTGGGCTACTCGTTCCTTTCGGCGACCATCACCGGCACCCCAGGCACCACCCGCCCGGTATCGGCGAACTGGTCCGACCTGGCCCTGGCCACCAACTGGCAGCGCAAGTGGTCGCGTAAGCAGGTGCCACTGGCGTTCATCACTTCCACTCTGGGCTCGTAAAAGAGCCCTTTCGAGGAGATCACCATGGCACTCGCAGAAGACAAGCACATCGACCCGAACAACAAGGCCCGCTGGGGCTTTGGCGGCAGCGCCGGCCAGATCACCGTAGGCCCGCAGACTGTGGGCGAAACCGGCGGCGTGGGCAGCGTGCGCACCGAGCAGGACAACGAAGGCGCGCATGGCAATGGTGCTGGTGCCGAAAAGACCGACTCGGCCAAGGCCAGCAAGGCCAGCGCGAAGTAACACCGGGGCTTCGGCCCCACTCATTCAAGCGGAGGCCTGATGGCTACCTACATCACCGTCGCGGACGTCGACACCATCCTGGGTGCGGCCTGGGCGCCAGGCGACAAGAAGGCCATGGCGGTAGCGCAGGCCAACGCATACCTCACCTCGCTCCGCCTGTGTGGCATCGACATGGATGCTGTGCCGGAGGAGGTGAAGCAGGCCGGGGCCCAGCTGGCTCTGGTCGCGTCCACGGGCCAGCTGTACCAGCAGCAGACCGAGGGATCGCTCGAGGCCAAGAGCGTGAAGGCCGGGTCGGTATCGACCAGCCGCACCTATGCCACGCTTGATCGCAGCAGTGCAGGCGCGCAGCCTGAGGGCGTGCAGTTCGCCCTGGCCCTGGTATCGCCCTGGCGATGCAACCCGTTCACCTTTGCCGTGGATAGGGGATAGCCATGGGCTTGCGAGACGAAGTGCAGGCTGACCTGGCCGCTGCGTTCGACGAAGACCTGGCCGACGCTGTATTCCCGTTCACCGGCTCTTACATGGGGCCGGGTGAATGGGACCCAGTGACCGAGACCACCACCGACCAGCCGGTGACCTACACCGGGCGCGGCGTGCTCGACAGCTACGACAGCCGCCGGATCGACAACATCAACATCCTGGTGGGTGATGTGCTCCTGATCTGCCTGGCCAGCGAAGTCACGGACAAGCCAGCGGTAGGCCACGAGATCACCGCCAGCGACCTGATCACCGGCGAGCCGGTTACGTACCGCGTCGTCAGCCCGGGCGTGGACCCCGCCAAGGCCCATTACGAAATACAGCTGAGGAAGTGACCATGGCCAAGGGGAGAGGGTGGAGCACGCCACCAAGCGCATTTGCCGGAGTGGTTGAGGACGCGCTGACACAGCGATCCAGAGCGATAGCCATGGCGATGCTTGGGGAGATCGTTCTGCGGTCACCTGTGGGAAACCCTGATCTCTGGAAGAGCCCACCGCCACCCGGCTACTCGGGAGGCAGGTTCAGGGGTAGTCACATCGTCAGTATCGGGGCGCCCGTCTACACCCAGACGACCAAGATCGACAAGGTTGGATCGGAAACAATCGCGGAAGGGCAGCGTCAGCTTTCGGGTCTTGAGCCTTTCACGGTCATCTACATCCAGACGAACCTGCCCTACGCCGAGAAACTAGAGGACGGCCATTCGACCCAGGCGCCTGGAGGCGTCTATGCGGTGTCATTCAATGGCGTCTCGCAGGCCTATTCATGACCTTCGAACAAATCCGCGCCATCGTCATCGGTCGCATGGCGCAATGGACCGGGATCCCAGCTGATGCAGTGGATTACCCGAACCCACCTAAGTCTTTCGATCCTGCTGGGCGCAGTATCTGGGCCCGCCTGTCGGACATCCCTGGTCTCAGCAGCGCGCCAGAGGTCGGAATCGGCCCATGCGTGCGTCAGACAGGCATCGTGGTTATCCAGCTGTTTGTGCCTAGCTACAGCGGCACGCTGGCCATCACCAAGGCCGCGGACACGCTGGTGCAGCACTTCCAGTTCTACAGCGACCCGACCGGGCCATTCGAGTGCTATGCGGCCTCTGCCAGCGCCATCGGCGATGACGGCCACGGCTGGTACCAGGTCAACCTGTCCATTCCATACCGGGCCTACTGAGGCCGATCAGGAGAAACAATGCAGAGCGCCGATTACGTGCCGGGGGTTTCCGGCTGGAAGATCAGTAAGGCCATTATCGAGCTGAACGGAGGTCCGTGTGGTCCTGTGCGCCTCGGTGATCTTGATGCCGTTTACGACCATGCGACATACATCGCCGCCGGCATTGGCCTCGGCGTAAGCGAGTTCGATAATGCGCGAGCAAAAGGTCCTGATGCGGTGCTCCGCTACCTGTCGGAGGAAATTTCCAGCTCAAAGCTGGCAACCGATCTGCGCAGATCGATTGATGATGGAAACAGTGATCTCGCCGCAGCTTTGGCCGAGGCAGGCAGGATGAAGCTTGAGAAGGTTGCATCGAAAGATCGGGAGCGGGCCATGGAGGAGGTCGTTCGCGACGTTCTGCGTAAAGAGATCCGCCCGGGCGGCCTGCTCTACCGCCGCTGAGCACACCACAACCAACCCGCCACATGGCGGTTTTTTTACGCCTATTGATAGGAGAAACACGCCATGTCGAGTGGTGCCAAGGTTGCAACCGCCTGGATTCGTGAAGTCACGCCAGGCACCACCCCGCCGGGCCCCTGGAACGTGCTGACGCGGACCAGCTTCGGTGTCGGGCCCACCTACAACACCGCCGAGAACAACGAGATCGGCGAAGACCGCATGTCGCAGGGCACCGCCCAGACCACCGTGGACGTGGCCGGCGATGTCGGTACCAAGATGCGCTTCGGCGCGCTGGACGAGTTCATGGCCTCCTGCTTCGGCAAGGATTGGGACAACAACGTCCTGACCATGGGTAACGACCGCATCAGCTTCAGCCTGGGCTACTACGCCGCTGACGTCGGCATCGCCGGCAAGGCCACCGGCGCCCAGGTAGCCACCATGAACATCCAGGTGCCGAACGACGGCGAGATCGAGGTGACCACCACCTTCGCCGCGACCGGGTGGCAGGACAAGGACGACGACACCAACTTCATCCTGACGCCGGTGGCCGAGGCCTTCCAGCGCCGCTACGGATTCAAGGATGTCTCCGGTCTCAAGCTGAACGGGGTGCAGGTTGGCGACAACAACGTCTGCGTCGACACCTTCAACCTGCAGTTCGACAACGCCGTCCAGACCCAGCGCTGCATCGGCAACGGCAACCCATTCGCCGGCAACATCATCCCGACCACCTTCACCCCGTCGGGCAGTATCACCCTGAGCTGGGCAAAGACGGCCTATGAGCTGTGGAAGAAGCAGCAGACTGGCGACGCGATCAGCTTCGAGTTCACTCTGGGCAATGCCGACGGCGCCTACGACTTCCTGATCCCCGAGATGGAGATCAGCGGGTCCTGGCCGGATGGTGGCGCAACCGACATCATCCAGGTCGAACTGACCTACACTGCTCGCCGCGTGTCGCCGACCATCACCCGGCGCCCGGCACCGCCAGCGCCTACCGGCGTGACCGTGGCTCCGTCGACCGCCAGCGTGGCAGTGGCCGCTACCACCAACCTGGCCGCCACTGTGGCACCGGTCGGCGCGACACAGACCGTCACCTGGTCCAGCTCCGATGTGAGCAAGGCCACCGTCAGCGCCTCCGGTGTCGTGACCGGTGTGGCCGTCGGTAGCGCGACCATCACCGCCACCAGCACCGTGGATGGCACCAAGAAAGGCACCGCGGCGATCAGCGTCACGGCATAACCATTGCCCGGCACGCCCTGCGGTGCGTGTCGGGCCTTTTACCGCAGAGGAAGACCATGGGATTCACCATTGCTCGCAAGCCCGAGCTGGACCTCCACGGCCAGCGCTGGGTGGAGTTCGCCCCAGGCGCCAAGATCCTGGTCGGTTCAGCCGCCGACCCCGTGTACCGATCGCACCGCGCGCTGATCAACCGGCACCTGGCGGCGATCGACTCCCAGGCCGGCGTCGGCACCAAGCAGTTCAGCGTCGCGCAGATCCCTCAGGTCGAGATCGAGGTGGACGACGAGCTCTACATGGACCTGGTGGCGCACCACCTGATCAAGGGCTGGGAGGGCGTCGACGTGGCCGAGCGCCCGGGTGAGCCGGCGGCTTACACCCCGGAACTGGGCAAGGCCCTGATCGAGCAGATGCCCAGCGTCTACTTCCTTGCTCTGCGCACCGGCGTCGACATCGCCAACCGCGTCGAGGAGCGCATCAAGGAGTCGGTGGGAAAGCTCTCGCCGTCTACCGATGGGGCCGCGACTGGGCGGGCGAAGATAACGAGAAAAAGCGCTGGAAACGTGAGCGCCTGAACAACGTAGCCAAGGTGCCGCCGGCCCCGGAGATTGACCCGGTCACTGACCATCTGCTCGACGCGTACAACGCGATCAGCCGGTCCCG
Organism: Pseudomonas sp. BJa3; assembly: GCF_026343815.1. Lineage (NCBI taxonomy): Bacteria > Pseudomonadati > Pseudomonadota > Gammaproteobacteria > Pseudomonadales > Pseudomonadaceae > Pseudomonas > Pseudomonas sp. BJa3. The sequence continues at coordinate 24,227 of NZ_JAOXMC010000032.1, forward strand.
GCAGTACGTCGGCATGATGGCCGCGCCGGCGCCTATCACCGCAGGCATGGTCAGCGAGCACCTGGCCCGATACCCGACCGCCATCGATCGTGACGAGCTCGAGGCCGTGGTGTTTGCCCTGGATGAAGAATTCCGCACCAACTGGGCGGAGCAGAACAGCAACGACTGACGCGGCCAGGCCGCAGGAGTGGAATATGCAGCAGCGCTACGTGCTGACGATCTGGGACCTGTTCACGATGAGCGGAAGCGATGTGAGCGGCGGCGAGGCGGTGATCGCCATCATGGATGGTGACCAGGAGGTTGACCGCATCACGATCAGTGGCAAATGCCAGGGCCAGAACGGCTACCGCCGAAGTTATACGGGAAAGCCAGGCCTGACCGCTCGATTGACCTCAGGTCCTAAGGCGCTCAGTTTTGCGTGGGATAAGTCCGAGGCCGATCCGTACAAGCCAGCGATTGCCTGGCGTCCACGTTTGAACAATCCGCCTGACCGGGACCCAATTGAGGTGGACGTTCAAGATGGGCGCGCTGAGCACCTGCTCAGCGGCCCATATAGCCTGGGTGAGGGCGGCAAGATTGAGGTGATCAACGGCAAGCTGCTCTTCACTGGGGGTAGCTTCAAGGTTACCTGATGTTGCCGAACACTCGATCGAAGTTTCCATCTCCGAAATAGTTCAGGTTGTCGGCAAGAATCAGCGCGTACCCAGAACCAATGGCCTTGAGCTCATCGTAAATTGTCGAAAAGTCAGATTCGGAAAGGAAGGTAATAGCTCCGCACCCAACCGCTACTCCACGATAGGCATGCTTCTCGGCAACTGGGATGTATTCTTCCTTCGTGGTCACAATCACGTAAGGGAAGACCGTCTGTCCAGGGTTCACTTTGACCTCCTAGGTCATCTTTCCCCAGTCCATGGGCTTTCCGGCAACGGACCGGGGCGGTTCGTTGGGAGGCACAACGCTACTACGCCCCGGCCCACCCCGCCTACTGGATTTCCGTCCAGGGTGGATGGGTGGACAGGGGCTGGGCGTGCGCCGGAGGCTGCCGGGCTGTGGTAGATTGCCCTCATCAAACAAGGAGGGTTCATGGAACTGTTCATCATCTGGCTGGCGTTGGCTGGCGTGACTGCCTATTTCGCAAAGCAGAAGGGCAGAGATCCTGTAGGTTGGTTCATTCTTGGATTCGTCTTCCCCGCCATCGGCCTTATCGCTGTGTGGCTGGCAAACCCGCTGGGGGTGGACGAGCAGAAGAGTATTGAGATCGCCAGGAAGTTTGGTGCCTCCTCCCTCTATCGGAAGTGTCCATTCTGCGCCGAGGTTGTCCAGAGGGAAGCCGTCAAGTGCAAACACTGCCAGTCTGACCTAGAACCGGTCAAAGAATGACCTGAGCCCAAACGAAGATAAACCCGCCATGCGCGGGTTTTTTTATGCCTGGAGATATTGCATGGCTCAAGAATCGCGCCTTGCCGTAACCATTGACTCACGCGGCGCACAGCGTGACGCGGCGTCTATGAGAAAAGAACTCGAGTCTCTTGAGTCATCTGGTAATCGTGTAGCGCCGGCAATGGACAAGGCCAGCGCATCTATCGAAGGGGCTGGGCGGCGCTCTGATGCGAGCTCAAGAAAGGTCGGCGGCCTGGCTGCCGAAACCGATAAGCTGCTCGGTGTCGTTGGGGGGCTGGCCGCGCCGTTTGCAGCGGCCTTCAGTGTTTCGAAGATCGCGCAATATTCGGAGCAGTACACCAACCTCACAAACCGTCTGAGGCTTGTTACCGAAGGAACTGAGCAATTAGCGTTTGCTCAGGATTCCGTTTACAGGGTTGCTCAGAACTCTAGGCAGTCTCTGCAAAGTACCGCCGAGGTCTATCAGCGAGTGGCCCAGAATGCTAGACAGCTTGGGCTGAGTTTTGCTGACGTGGAGAGCGTCACTGAGACAGTATCGAAGACCGTGGCACTGAGTGGCGCCAGCGCCCAGGCCGCTGAGGCCTCCATGGTCCAGTTTGGTCAGGCTCTCGCCTCTGGCACCCTTCGCGGCGATGAGCTCAACAGCATAATGGAACAAACACCGGCCCTCGCCCAGGCGATTGCGCGCGGTCTCGGCGTCTCTATTGGGCAATTGCGCACCATGGGGGCTGAGGGGAAGCTGACGTCTGAGGCAGTCGTTAAGGCGCTGCAGAGCCAGAAAGAAAAAGTGGACGAGCTCAGCGGCAGCCTTCAGGTCACAGTCAGCCAGTCCATAACGGCATTCAACAACTCGCTGGTGACTACGGTCGGGAAGCTTGATGAGGCTACCGGCGCCAGCGCCCGTCTGGCTCGTGGAATCGTATCCATGGCAGAGGCCATGGACAGGTTCAACTCAGGCGAGTTCCTGGATTTCTTCCGGGACGACAAGCAGACAGTGGCCGGGCTGAACAATGAGCTCAGCGTAACTCTGGCTGGAATTCGAGACCTGCAGAATGCAAGGTCAAAGCTGTCTTCTACCGACTCGAGTGACACGGTTTTCTTCAAGTTCAAGTTCTACAACCGCGATGAACTGGACAAGGAAATTGCCGGGCTGGAGAGCCGAGCCACCTCTGTCAGGGCAGTAGTTGCTCAGATGCAAAAAACTGCAGCACAGCCATCTCTCCAGACACCGAAAGGGGATGATCCCGGTAAGAAGGTGAATGCTGAGTACGAGAAGCTTCTAGTCAACCTGAAAAAACAGGCTGCACTCGAAGGCGAAAACACCGAAGCCGCAAAGGTCCGTTATGCAATTGAGGCTGGCGAACTTGGGAAGCTGCTCCCCGAGCAAGAAAAGCTACTTCTGAAATACGCCCAGGAAAAGGATGCAAAGGCCGCAGCAGAGAAGGCGTCCAAGAAAGCAGCTGCGGAGGCAGCCAAGGCTCAAGCCGCAACCGGCAAAGGGCTCTCTGAATCGCTGAACACCTTCGCCCGTCTCTACGCCCAATACGACCCAGCGTCCCAGGCCGCCCGCGCCCTGACCAAGGAACAGCAGCAGCTGGACCTGGCTTTCAAGAAGGGCAAGATCAGCCAGGAGGAGTACGGCAAGGCGCTGGCGCAGGCCTCGACGAACTATGCCGCGGCGATCAAGGGCGCCCAGGGCCTGACCCAGGCCGAGCAGTACCGGGCGCAGATGGAGCGGCAGCTGGCCACCCAGCGCATGGAGTACGCTGCGCAGGCCGATGCCGTGGGCATGGGCCAAAAGGACGCCACGCGCATGCAGGAGCGCCTGCAGCTTGAGCAGGAGACCAACAACCGCATCCTGCAGCTGCAGACCGAGCTGGCCAATGCCCAGGGCGAGAAGCAGCGCCAGGATCTGCAGGCGCAGATCGATCTGGAGCGGGAGTACCTGGGCAAGCGCATCGCGGCTCAGCAAGAAGGCTGGGCCCAGTTGGATCAGGCCCAATCCAGCTGGAGCGCCGGTGCGCGCGGTGCGTTCCAGGACTACTTGGATAGCGCCCGGGACGCTGCCGGTCAATCTCGCGCGTTCTTCGCCAACACCTTCAGTTCCATGGAGAGCGCTGCGGCAAACTTCGCCATCAACGGGAAGGCATCATTCTCTGATTTTGCAAAATCGGTCCTGGCTGACATGGCGCGCATCGCCACTCGCCAGGCCGCCACTGGCATTTTCGCCAGTATTGCTGGCAGCGCGATCGGGAGCTGGTTCGGCGGCGGCGCGAACGGGCTGGCCTCTGGGAGTGCGGGTGAAGTCTCGTCCAGGCTTGGCGCGTCCGCTGCGGGGTATTCGCCCAAGTTCGGTTTCGCGACTGGCGGCTACACCGGCGACGGCGGCAAGTTCGAGCCGAAGGGCGTTGTCCACGGTGGGGAGTATGTCGTGCGCAAGGAAGTCGTGAGCCAGCCTGGCATGCGCGACCACTTGGATCGGCTGAACAAGAATGGTTATGCGTCAGGAGGCATGGTCGGCAGCTCCCAGCAGTCACCAGCCGCTTCGGCGACCTACAATTTTCCGATATCTGTTCAGGTCGACTCAGGCGGCCAGGCTGCAGCGAATGTCCAGTCGGATCAAAGTCCGGAACAAACCGGGCGCAGCATCCAGGCCGCCACACAGGCAGAGGTGGAAAAGGCAATCGCAGCCGGGCTTCGCCAAGGAGGATCTATCTGGCGCGCCATCAACAGGAGGTGAATATGTCTTTCCACTACGACCGCTACCAGCTTATGCAAGCAATTGGAGCCACGGTTTCAGACTTCTTCTTCAAGGACGCCGGTGGGGCGAGTGCCGCGGATCTCCGTGAGCGAGCCGCAGCCATGGGCACTATCATCGGTCGCATTCAGGCCGTGGTCGCAGAGGAAGGAGAGGTTGGACCTGGGTTGATCGACGAGATCCTCAGGCTCGAAAATGAGCTTCGCGCCAGGGTCACGGAGAATGCCGGGAATGCTATTCGTCCAGGCGGAGGGATTTTCCAGGTGATCGACGGGGGCAGAAAGTGACAATCGAAACCTTCACCTGGTGCGTTCACGCGCAGTCATCCGGGACGACGAACTATGCCACCAGGTCGAGCAAGTTCGGCTACGGCTACGAGCAGATCACCGCCGACGGCCTGAACAACGTGTCCGAGGAGTGGAATATCTCAATCAGCGGGAAAGGCGCGGTGATCAAGCAGGTCAAGGCGTTTCTCGACCTGCACGCTGGCGCTAAGTCGTTCCTCTGGACTCCTCCATTGGGTGAGCTTGGCATGTACCTGGGGGGCGCCCCAAACGTCAGTGGCGGGCAGGGCGACTATTACACCCTGACCGCCACCTTCCGACAGTCCTTCCACCCATGAGGCCGGCATGACCCTGATCAAAGACATCCAACTGCTCCAGCCGGGCAGCGAGGTGCTGTTGTTCGAGCTCGACGGATCGGACTGGGGCGCCGACATCTTGCGTTTCCACGGGCACGCGATCCCTCACTCGCCCGCGGAACTGGCGGCGGCCGGCGCAGATGCCGACCAGCTGCCGGCCAAGTCGATCTGGTGGCAGGGCAACGAGTACGACGCCTGGCCGATGCAGATCGAGGGTCTCGAGGCAAACTCGGACGGTACCGCAGTGCGGCCGACGATCTCGGTCGGCAACGTCAATGGCCGGATCACGGCGCTGTGCCTGGCCTTCGACAACCTGCTCGAGTTCAAGCTGACGATCAGGCAGACCCTGAAGCGATACCTGGACCCGGTGAACTTTCCCGCCGGCAACCCGGAGGCCGATGCGACCCAAGAGAGCACGGAGGTCTGGTACATCGACCAGAAGGTGTCGGAGAACGGCGCGACGGTGTCTTGGGAGCTGGCCAGCCCGGGCGACGTCGGCGGCGAGAATATCGGCCGCCAGATGACCCAGCTCTGCCACTGGTCCATGACCAACGGATACCGCGGGCCGAACTGCGGCTACACCGGACCTTACTTCGACTTCGACGGCAACCCCACGGACGACCCGGCCAAGGACCAGTGCAATGGCTGCCTGGACACCGGCTGTGTCGCGCGCTTCGGCCAGGGCAACCAGCTGCCATTCGGCGGCTTCCCGGCCGTCTCCCTGATCGCCAGGAGCTGATCATGCTGAAACATATCCTCGCCGCCGTGCAGCAGCACGCCGCGGCGGAGTATCCGCGCGAGTGTTGCGGACTGCTCTTGGTCGTGGGCCGCAAGCAGGTGTACTTCCCCTGCATCAACGTGGCAACCGAGCCGACCGAGGAATTCCGCATCGCGCCGGAGCAGTACGCCGAGGCGGAGGACCAGGGCCAGGTGATCGGCATCGTGCACTCGCACCCGGACGCCACCAGCAGGCCTTCGTCGCGTGACCTGGCCATGTGCGAGGCCACCGGCCTGCCGTGGCACATCCTGTCCTGGCCGGAGGGCGACCTGCGCACAATCACGCCGACCGGCGAAACGCCGCTGCTGGGCCGGCCCTTCGTGCACGGTGCCTGGGACTGCTGGCAGGTCTGCGCCGATTGGTACCAGCGCGAGTGGGGGCTGGAGTTCCCGGCCTACACCCGCGAGGACGGCTGGTGGGAGCAGGCCGCCGGACCGAGCTTGTACGAGCAGGCCTACGAGGCTGCCGGGTTCTACCAGGTCGACCGGCCCGAGCGCGGCGACATGATCGTCATGGCCGTTGGCCGAACGGTGCACCCGAACCATGCTGGCATCTACCTCGGCGGCGATCCCAAGCTGCCCGGCGAGAAAGCCGATCTGTACGGCCCCGGCCCATTCCTCCTGCACCACCTGTACGGCAGGCCGTCAGAGGTGATCATCTACGGCGGTCCCTGGCATGACCGGGCCCGCCTGATCCTGCGCCACAAGGAGGCCCGATGAGCGCAATCGCCTACAAGCCAATGACGACCATCAAGCTGTCCGGCTCGCTGGCCAAGAAGTTCGGGCGCACCCACCGCCGGCAACTCGACAGCGGCGACACCTGGGAGGCGTTCAAGGCCTTGAAGGCAACGCTGCCAGGGTTCGAAGAGGAGATTCGGAGGCTGGACGGCATGGGCCTGCGCTTCGCGGTCTTCCGGAACCGGCAGAACGTCGGCCTCGAGGACTTCGAGCGCGGCGGTGTCCGCGAGCTGCGGATCGTGCCGGTGATTGGTGGAAGCAAGCGCGGGGGGCTGCTGCAGACAATAGTTGGCGTGGTCATGGTGGTTGCCGGCGCTGTCACCGGCCAGGCGTGGGCGATGCAGATCGGTGCGGCCATGGCGCTTGGTGGCGTCATCCAGATGCTCAGTCCGCAAGCCAAGGGGCTGTCGCAGAGCGCAGCGCCAGAGAACAGGCCGTCCTACGCCTTCGGCAGCGCGAACAACACCACCGCCAGCGGAAACCCGGTACCGATCTGCATCGGTGATCGCCGGTGGGGTGGGGCAATCATCTCCGCATCCGTCTACGCCGAAGACAAGGCGTAGCGACTGAACTGTCACCAGGCCGCCTACGGGCGGCTTTTTCTTGCCCGGAGGAAAGCATGGGCGCAGCACTTCAACCTGCCGTCACCGGCGCAAAGGGCGGCGAGAAGAAGCCTAAGGCGCCCTACGAGGCCCCGGACAGCCTACGGTCGACCAACATCGCCAAGATTCTGCTGGCCGTTGGTGAGGGCGAGTTCGACGGTACCCCGACTGACCGGGATATTTACCTCGACAACACCCCAATCATGGACGTCAGTGGCAACGTGAACTTCCCGGGCGTGAAGTGGGAGTGGCGCCGCGGCACCGTGGAGCAGGACTATATCCAGGGCATCCCAGCGATCGAAAGCGAAACGTCGGTCGGCGTGGAGCTGCGCAGTGATCAGCCGTGGACCCGGGCGCTGAGCAACACTCAGCTGTCGGCCGTGCGCCTGCGCTTCTCATGGCCGCGCCTGCTCCAACAGGACCCGAACACCGGGGACACCAACGGCTACACCATCGAGTACGCCATCGACATCGCCACCGACGGCGGCGCCTTCGTCGAGGCACACCGGAACGCGGTCAGCGGCAAGACCAGCAACGGCTATCAGCGGTCGGTGCGCGTCGACCTGCCGGCCGCCACCTCGGGCTGGGTCATCCGCGCCCGGCGCCTCACGCCTAACGCCAACACCGGCGCCATTGCCGACACGATGACCATCGCGGCCTACACCGAGATCATCGACCAGAAGCTGCGCTACCCCAACACCGCGCTGCTCTACATCGAGTTCGATGCCGAGCAGTTCCAGAACATCCCGTCGGTGACTGTGAAGTGCAAGGCGCGCCGCTGGCCGGTGCCGACCAACTACGACCCGATCGCCCGCACCTACACCGGCACCTGGGACGGCACCTTCAAGCAGGCCTGGACCAACAACCCGGCTTTCGTCACCTATGGCCTGTGCGTCGAGGACCGGTTCGGCCTGGGCAAGCGCATTAAGTCGTGGATGGTCGACAAGTGGGAGATGTACCGCATCGCCCAGTACTGCGACCAGCTGGTTCCGGACGGGGTAGGGGGCCAGGAGCCGCGGTTCCTGTGCGACATGAACCTGCAGGCCAAGGCGGAGGCCTGGACGCTGCTGCGCGACCTGTCCGCCATCTATCGGGGCATGGTCTACTGGGCCCAGGGTGCGCTGTTCATGCAAGCCGACATGCCCCGGGCGCAGGACTTCGACTACGTGTTCACCCGGGCGAACGTCATCGACGGCGAGTTCACGTACGGCGGCGCCGAGCGCAGCACGCACTACAGCCGTGCCCTGGTCAGCTACGACAACCCGGGGAACAACTACGACACCGACGTGATCCCGGTCACCGACCTGGCGCTGCAGCGCCGGTATCAGGACCGACCGATCGAGATATCGGCCATCGGTTGCACGCGGGCAAGCGAGGCCCAGCGCCGCGGGAAGTGGGCGCTGCTGAGCAACAACCAAGACCGCACCGTCACCTTCAAGACTGGAATGGAAGGCCGCATCCCGCTGCCTGGCCACGTCATCCCGGTGGCGGACGAGTTGCTTTCGGGGCGGCCCAATGGTGG
>NZ_JAOXMC010000330.1:0-259 GCF_026343815.1 Pseudomonas sp. BJa3
TGTGCGGGCCGAACGCGCGTTCCCACGCCTCACGGCCTTCGTGCTGGGCGATACCGGCGTCCCATGGACATGGGAATACGGGGCCAAGCAGTTCGTGCCTTGACGCATGCGCGGTCTCGCCGCTGACGCGGAACGCCCCGCGGCTCGGGTAATGTGCGCCCCGAATCGCCGCGCCGTGTCCGGCTAAGCACCCGGCACCCTGGGGGAGGGCAGGCGGGCGTTCGTCCATCGTGTCGGCGGTGTCGAAGGGGGCAGGTTG
>NZ_JAOXMC010000331.1:0-259 GCF_026343815.1 Pseudomonas sp. BJa3
AGTTATGTTGGTCAAGGTATTAAGCCGAGTGCTGTGAAATTTATCGCTAACGATTTTTATCAAGAGATCAAAAATCGTTTACCAGCAGCAACAACAACGCTTATTATAAAGAAAAACAATCCAGCAGATAACTTTACCCCAGTATTTGTCGATCTATTACGGCGAAAGGGATATCATGTGATCTCTACAGATCAACCCAAACAACAGCAAAACATGGGTGTAACTTTAACTTACATGCTAACACCAAAAGAGAATGGAC
>NZ_JAOXMC010000332.1:0-258 GCF_026343815.1 Pseudomonas sp. BJa3
CTGGCGGTTGTCCAGGGAGTCGGCCACAAAGGTGAAGCCTTGCGGGCTGGTGATTTCGCCGTTCTGGTTGTCGACGCTGCCGAGGTTGTTCAGTACCAGCACCGGGGCCTTGATCAGGCCGTGGTTGACCAGCGCGCCCTGGCCCAGGTCGAGGGTGATCGAGGCCTTGCTCAGCATCCGCCCGGCCTGCTGGTCGAAACCGCTGGCGGTCAGGTGCATGGCGCCATCGCTGTCGATGCGGCTGTCGCTGCCCGCGTT
>NZ_JAOXMC010000333.1:0-258 GCF_026343815.1 Pseudomonas sp. BJa3
GGAAGCCGAGGCCCCGGCCGTGGCAGAGCCCCCCATCCATCCGCGGAAAGCCGAGACACCCGCGCCCAGCACACCACTGAGAAGCCCCGTCGCCGCCTGCTGACTGGCAATCCGCGCCATGTCGTTGATCACGCTACTGGCGAAGTCGCGGAACTTGAATTTGCCGGTGGTGGCGAAGTCGGCCAGGGCGTTGCTAGCGGTGTTGAAGCCAGTGGTGAGCATGTCATCGGTGGCCGAAGCGACGTCCGCCGCGTCGGC
>NZ_JAOXMC010000334.1:0-258 GCF_026343815.1 Pseudomonas sp. BJa3
TCTATCATAAAGCACTCTGGTGCTTTAATGTCTTCAAGATTTATGCCACCAAAAGAAGGTTCCAAATGACGCACCAGATTGATAAAGCTTTCCGTATCGTTTGTATCAATTTCCAGATCAATTGAATCAATATCTGCAAAGCGCTTAAAAAGGACTGCTTTGCCTTCCATGACAGGTTTAGATGCGAGTGCACCTAAATTGCCTAAACCTAAGATCGCTGTTCCATTTGATATAACAGCAACAAGATTGCCCTTTGCT
>NZ_JAOXMC010000335.1:0-258 GCF_026343815.1 Pseudomonas sp. BJa3
GTTCCTCTTCCACCACTCGCTGAACAACATCGCATTGTCGCCCGCATCGAGCAATTGATGGCTTTATGCGACTCACTAGAACAGCAGATCAACGCGACCACTGAAAAACAAACCGAATTGCTGAGCAATCTGATTCGTGCGCAATCGCAAGGCGGCGCAGCGGAAAGCCCCCAGCGAGCAACGCATGCAAGAGCCCAAGTTATTGACCTCGCCATTTACCGCGCCAGCATCGGTTGCTATGCGATCAACAAGCTCGCC
>NZ_JAOXMC010000336.1:0-258 GCF_026343815.1 Pseudomonas sp. BJa3
CTTCAGGCGAGGCTTGGTCTCGGCATTGAAGGCGCGGTCGGCGCCCGCCTCGACTGGAAAGCTCATCATGATGTCGGCGGCGGTGAACTGATCGCCCGCGAACCATTCCGAGCGGCCCAGTTCGTCCTCCCAGAAGCCGACGTGAGTGCGCAGTTGCGGGTCGACGAAACTGATGATCGCCTTGTTGGCGACGCCATTGACGATGGGCTTCAGGAGGGCGGGCGCGCGGCGCGGCAGCATGCTGAAGACCAGTTTCAG
>NZ_JAOXMC010000337.1:0-258 GCF_026343815.1 Pseudomonas sp. BJa3
GTCCATTTTCAACAATAACAGTACCAATCTCATCCATTGTGCGTGAAGGATCAATAATACGAGCATTTTGAAAAACAATAGGCTTTATCATTTTTTCTCTCCACTTGTTCTAAGGCGTGAATCCAATAAAGCCTCCATGACAGCCATACGCACAGCGATTCCCATTTCCACTTGTCTATGGATCATACTTTGTGGTCCATCTGCTATGTTAGATGCTATTTCTACACCGCGGTTTATTGGGCCAGGATGCAAAACAAT
>NZ_JAOXMC010000338.1:0-258 GCF_026343815.1 Pseudomonas sp. BJa3
GAGAGCGTCATGAGCCTGACCGGCATGGTCAACGTCGGCAAGGGCGCCGTCGTGGCCGGCTTCGCCGCACCGCCCGCGCCGTTCAAGGCGACATAACGGCGGCCTAACGCGGCGGGGCTACGCTCTGCCCCTGGTTTGCACCGGGGGTGCCATGGCGGTTCGTTACTACATCAGCCTGCCCGATCCCGTCCGCGCGCGCGGCGGCGATCCGGCTTTCAGCTTCGACGCGCATGGTGCGGAAGAATTCGCCGCGCAATT
>NZ_JAOXMC010000339.1:0-257 GCF_026343815.1 Pseudomonas sp. BJa3
GATCACCACGATCGCGTCGTCGACCACGATGCCGATGGCCAGCACCAGCGCGAACATCGTCAGCTGGTTGATGGTGAAGCCGATTACGCTCAGGCCCCAGAACGTGCCCAGCAGGGCGACCGGGATGACCAGGGTGGGGATGATGGTGGCGCGGAAGTTCTGCAGGAACACCAGCATCACCAGGAACACCAGGATCACCGCTTCGATCAGCGTCTTGACCACTTCCTCGATCGAGATCTTCACGAACGTGGTGGTGT
>NZ_JAOXMC010000033.1:0-31001 GCF_026343815.1 Pseudomonas sp. BJa3
GGACCGCGCTGAACGCCCCATCCTGGGGCGCAGCGCTTGACGGGCATCCATGCCCGTCACCTCCCTCCGCAAGACCTACGTTCGGCCTCCTGAAGTCGCAATTTGTGTCGCCTGAACTATCGCGCGCTTAGAAGCAAAAGCAGAGCGAGAGTGAGAGCGAGAGCGAGAGCGAGAGCGAGAGCGAGAGCGAGAGCGAGAGCGAGAGCGAGAGCGAGAGCGAGAGCGAGAGCAAACTGCTCGTGATCAACGGTAAATGCAAACTCCCGGTTCCGGATCAACCATTCGTCGATAACGGATACAAACTGTCGAATTACCTAAAGGCCATCCGACTACGGGGTGAACCCCCAAGCGTGGAGTCACGCCCATGAGCCATCCAGCCCCCAAACACCCCGTGGCAACCCGCAGCCAATGGCTCGCCGCCCGCCAGCAGCTCTGGCTGCACGAGAAGGCCTTCACCCATCAACGCGACGAGCTCGCCGCCGCCCGCCGCGCCCTGCCCTGGGTAGCGGTGGAGCAGGACTACCGTTTCCAGGGCCCGGGCGGCGAACTAAGCCTGGGCGAGCTGTTCGCCGGACGCAGCCAGTTGCTGGTCTATCACTTCATGTTCGCCGACGGCTGGCACGAAGGCTGCCCGGGCTGCTCGTTCCTGGCCGACCACTTCGACGGCGCCAACCTGCACCTGGCCCACCACGATGTTTCCCTGGTGGCGGTTTCGCAGGCGCCCTATGCCAAGTTCCAGGCGTTCCGCAAGCGCATGGGCTGGCACTTCCCATGGTTCTCCTCGCACGGCAGCCGCTTCAACCAGGATTTCGGCGTCACCGTCGCCACCGATGGCAGCGCCCAGTACAACTACGAACCCTACACCGGCGACGAAACGGAGCTGCCCGGGCTCAGCGCGTTCTACCGCGATAGCGACGGCAGCCTGCACCACACCTACTCCACCTATGCCCGGGGGCTGGACATCCTGGTCAATGCGTACAACTTCCTCGACCTCGCGCCCCTGGGGCGCAACGAGGACGGGACTATGGACTGGGTGCGGCATCATGATCGCTATGAAGGTGCCAGTGGCAAGCCGCACTGCTGCAAGGAGTGAGTTTCCGGCAGGTCAGATCGCCTGCACCGCCAGCAACTCTGTCAAGACCTCGGCCAGTGCCTTGACCATCACATCTGCCGTGGGACGATGCACGATGACGATCTCGTAGCTGTCCACCTCCGGCAGCCCCTGCTCGATGCCCAGCACCCGGTGCTCGAGCAGCGCTGCCCGCGGCGGCAGCAGGCTGATACCCATGCCGTCGGCCACCGCCGCCTGGATACCGCTGAGGCTCGAGCTGGTGAAGCTGATGCGCCAGCGCCGGCCCATGCCTTCGATCGCGCTGATCATGTCATCGCGGTACAGCCCGCGGGGCGGAAAAGTCACCAAGGGAATCGGGTCGAGATCGAAAGACGGCATGCGCGCGCTGTCGATCCATTGCAGGCGCTCCGGCCAGCAGGCCACGCCCTCGCGGCTGTTGCGCCGCTGCTTGAGCAGCACCAGGTCGAGCTCGCCGTTGTCATAGGCCTGGCTGAGATCGCGGCATAGCCCGCTGGTGACTTCCAGCTTGACCTGGGGGTGCTGCCGGCTGAACGCGGACAACGCATTGGTGGTGCGCCCGCCGACGAAATCCTCCGGCACGCCCAGGCGCACGGTTACCCCGACCATGGCCCCAGCCAACGCCTCGAGCATCTGGTCATTGAGGGCCAGCATGTGCCGCGCATAACCGAGCAGGGTCTGCCCGGCATCAGTGGGCAGCACATCGCGGTTGCCACGCACAAGCAGGCGGTGGCCGACCATGTCCTCGAGGCGGCGGACCTTCTGGCTGATGGTCGACTGCGTGGAATGCAGGCGCGCCGCGGCGGTGGTGAAACTGCCGCAGTCAGCCACCACGACGATGGCGCGCAGCAGGTCGAGGTCGAACAGGGCCCTATTTGGTTTTACGCTGGCAGACATCTTGGTATTCAACTTCTGAATGACAAGCCTGACTTCTACCACGGGTACCGATACCCGGCAACATGCGCAAATACACTGGGATCCATCCAGATTATTCACTTCTGCTACAAACACAGGCCGCCTAGCATGGACCCTCGTCCTATCAGGAGCCGACCACCATGCGCCTGCCGTTCACCGCCTTGCTGCTGACCCTGTTCACCAGCCTTGCCAGCCATGCCGAGATCCCTGCCATGAACACTGCGTTGCTCGATGCCGCTCGCCGCGGCGATGCCCCTGCCGTGCGCCAACTGCTCGATCGGGGCGCGCAGGCCGATAGCCGCAACGACCAGGGCCAGACCGCGTTGCTGGTGGCCACCCACGCCAATGAAGTGGAAGCCGCCAAGGTACTGATCGAGGCCGGCGCCGACGTCAACGCCAAGGACAATATCAACGACAGCCCCTACCTGTACGCGGGCGCACGGGGGCTGGACGACATCCTGCGCCTGACCCTGGCCCATGGCGCCGACCTGAAGAGCACCAACCGCTACGGTGGTACCGCGCTGATCCCGGCCGCCGAACGCGGGCATGTGAGCACCGTGCAGTTGCTGATCGCGGCCGGTGTCGATGTGAACCACCTCAACCGCCTGCACTGGACCGCGTTGCTCGAGGCGGTGATCCTCGGCGATGGCGGCCCGCGGCATGTGGAAATCGTGCGCCAATTGCTGGCGGCCGGGGCTGACCCGCTAATTGCCGACAAGGACAGCGTGACTGCGCTGGAGCATGCGCGCCAACGCGGTTATCGCGAAATGGTCACCTTGCTGGAAAGCCCCAAGCGCCGCTGACGCGGCAGTTATTCCACAGCTTCGAACGGCAGACCCACATAGTTCTCGGCGATATTCGCCAGCCCCGCCGCCGACCCCAGGTAGTACTCGCGATCGGCCGCCTGCATCTTGCGGTCCCAGTCATCCTGGTGTTCGCCGAAGTCATGCAGCAGCTGGGTCATGAACCAACTGAAGCGCTCACCCTTCCATACCCGCCGCAACGCCATGGGCGAATACTGCGCCAGCAGGTCGGTGCGCCCCTCGCGGTAGACCTTGACCAGGATCCGGTACAGGTAGTTGACGTCCGAGGCTGCCAGGTTCAGGCCCTTGGCGCCGGTGGGCGGCACGATGTGGGCGGCGTCGCCGACCAGGAACAGGCGGCCATGCTGCATCGGCTCGACCACCAGGCTGCGCAGCGGCGCGATGCTCTTCTCCAGCGCAGGCCCGGTCACCAGTTGTTCGGCCACCGCCTGTGGCAGGCGCGCCTTGAGTTCGGTCCAGAAGCGCTCGTCGGACCAGTCCTCGACCCGCTCTTGCAGCGGCACCTGCAGGTAGTAGCGGCTGCGCGTCTGCGAGCGCTGGCTGCACAGCACGAAACCGCGTTCGTGATGGGCGTAGATCAGCTCATGGTTGACCGGCGGGGTATCGGCCAGCAGTCCCAGCCAGCCGAACGGATAGACCCGCTCGTACACCTTCAGCACGCTGGCCGGGATGCTCTGCCTGGCCACGCCATGGAAGCCATCGCAGCCGGCGATGTAATCGCACTCGACCCGGTGCTGGCGACCGTCCTTGTCGAACGTCAGGTAAGGCCGCGGCCCCTCGATGTCATGGGGCTGGACATTGTTGGCCGCATAGATGATCGGCGCCCCACTCAGCTCGCGAGCCTGCATCAGGTCGCGGGTGACCTCGGTCTGGCCGTAGACCATCACCGTCTTGCCAGCGGTCAGTGCCTTGAGGTCAAGACGCTGGCGATGACCACCGACCAGCAACTCGACCCCTTCATGGACCAACCCTTCGCGATCCATGCGCTGGGCCACGCCGGCTTCGCGCAGCAACTCGACCGTGCCCTGTTCGAGCACGCCGGCACGGATGCGCCCCAGCACATAGTCCGGGGTCTGGCGCTCGACGATCAGCGTATCGATGCCGGCGTTGTGCAGCAGCTGGCCGAGCAGCAGGCCGGACGGGCCGGCGCCGATGATTGCAACCTGAGTCTTCATTGTTGTTGTCTCACGATGACGATGCCGGCTTTGCACTGGCAAAGGCCGCGCATCTGCTGTTAGGGTTTGCACCTGTATTTTTACTGCTGAAAAATGTGCAGAACGTGCGAAATCCGTTTTGAAAACTGCACTTTCTTGAAATTCGTTCGATTAACGGACAGACCCTACCCCATGCACAGCCCCCTTCCCGGCATCCCGTTGTTCCAGCTGTATGGCGAGCACCGCGCCTGGCCGGATACCGACCTGCTGCACTGCGAGTCGATCCCGGCGCGCAGCCGTCTGCACCACTGGGAGATCAAGCCGCACCGGCACGCCGAACTGTTCCAGCTGCTCTATGTGCAGCGCGGCGAGGCACAGGTGGAGATCGAGGGCGAACGCCGGGTGATTCGCGAGGCGGCGATCCAGGTGGTGCCGCCGCTGACTGTCCATGGCTTTCGCTTCAGCGCCGATATCCAGGGGCATGTGCTGACGTTCGGCACGGCCTTGGTGGTCGATCTGGAAAAGCGCCTGGGCGCGCCCCTGAGCGTGCTGGCGGCGGCACGGTGCTACCCGCTGGGCAAGGACCGCATGCGCCTGCACGGCCTGATCGACACGCTGCAGCAGGAGTACCAGGGCAGCGCCCCGGCCCGCGGCCCCATGCTGCAGGCATTGGTCACCGCGCTGATGGTGTGGATCAACCGCCAACAAGCCGCCTTGCCAGCGCGCAGCCAGGACGAACGGGACCAGCAGTTGCTCGGCCGTTACCTGCGCCTGGTCGAGGCGCATTACCGCGAGCACCTTGCCGTGGACGATTTCGCCGCGCGCCTGGGCATCACCAGCCTGCTGTTGAACCAGCTGTGCCGGGCGCTGGCCGGGCAATCGGCGTTGCAGGTGATCCACCAGCGCCTGCTGCTCGAAGCACGGCGCAATCTTGCCTACACGCGCATGAGCATCAGCCAGTTGTCCGACAGCCTGGGGTTCAGCGACCCGACCTACTTTGCACGGTTCTTCAAACGGCTCGACGGGCAGACGCCCAAGGCATACCGCAAATCCGTGAGTGTCTGAGCGGGGCTGCAAGCACAGCGCTTGCTTGACGTATACGTCAACCTGGCATTAGGTTACTCGCATTCCCTCCCCCGAGCGCAAGCATGAGCAGCCAGACCTACAGCATCTCCGACCTGTCCCGCGAACTGGACATCACCACCCGCGCCATCCGCTTCTATGAGGAGCAGGGTCTGCTCAGCCCTGAACGACGCGGCCTGGAACGCATCTACTCGGCCCGCGACAAGGTCACGCTCAAACTGATCCTGCGCGGCAAGCGCATCGGTTTCTCGCTGGCCGAATGCCGTGAACTGATCGAACTCTACGACCCCTCCGGCGGCAACCAGAAACAGCTCACCAGCATGCTGGCGAAGATCGCCGAACGCCGCGCCCAGCTCGAACAGCAGATGCTCGACATCCAGCAGATGCACCTGGAGCTGGACACCGCCCAGGAGCGTTGCGAGCAGGCCCTGGCCGCCACCCTGAACCGGCCGCACACCCACCGTTGATCCGCCACAGGAAGCCCGCCATGTCATTGCCCAAGAATGTCCGCCTGGTCGAAGTCGGCCCGCGCGACGGCCTGCAGAACGAAGCCCAGCCCATCAGCGTCGCCGACAAGGTGCGCCTGGTGGATGACCTCACCGACGCCGGGCTCGCCTACATAGAAGTGGGCAGCTTCGTTTCGCCCAAATGGGTCCCGCAAATGGCCGGCTCCGGCGAAGTGTTCGCCGGTATCCGTCAGCGCGAGGGCGTCACCTATGCGGCGCTGGCGCCCAACCTGCGCGGTTTCGAGGATGCCCTGGCCGCCGGGGTGAAGGAAGTGGCGGTGTTCGCGGCGGCGTCCGAAGCGTTCTCCCAGCGCAACATCAATTGCTCGATCAGTGACAGCCTCAAGCGTTTCGAGCCAATCATGGAGTCTGCCCGCAGCCAGGGTGTGCGGGTGCGCGGCTATGTCTCCTGCGTGCTCGGCTGCCCCTACGAGGGACGCATCAGCGCCGAGCAGGTGGCACCGGTGGCCAAGGCCCTGCATGACATGGGCTGCTATGAAGTGTCGCTGGGCGACACCATCGGCACCGGCACCGCCGGTGACACCCGCCGCCTGTTCGAGGTGGTCTCGGCCCAAGTGCCCCGCGCGCAGCTGGCCGGGCACTTCCACGACACCTACGGCCAGGCGCTGGCCAACGTCTATGCCAGCCTGCTCGAGGGCATCAGCGTGTTCGACAGCTCGGTGGCCGGCCTGGGCGGCTGCCCCTACGCCAAGGGTGCCACCGGTAACGTCGCCAGCGAAGATGTGGTGTACCTGCTGCAAGGGCTGGGCATCGAAACCGGCATTGACCTGAACCGGCTGATCGCCGCGGGCCTGCGTATCAGCGAAGTGCTTGGGCGCGCCACCGGTTCGCGGGTGGCGAAGGCCCGCGGCGTTCGCTGAGTCACACGCTTGTCACACAGGTGTGGGTGGAGTGTTACCGCCTACACGCTGCGCAGAAGAAAATCGGGTAACAGGGAAACAATTCGACAGATTTTCACGTGCCAATCTACTCTGCAAAATCAACAAGTCATTGATTTTAAAGGGCTTTCAAAAGTTGGCACGCCACCTGCTATATCTTTAGGCATAACAAGAACAAAAAACGCGATACCCAATAAAAACAACAGTAAACGGCTCTGACATAACAAGAACAACACGGCAGAGGCGTAGCAAGCAGATTTTTTTGGAGTCGACGTGCATTCCAGGGGTTCCGGCCCCGCAACCTGGCAAGAACAATAAAACTACCTCCGAGGTAGCGGCAGTCAAGGTTGGATCACGTTGGATGAACGCAGGTCAGCGCTCAAAAAAATACGTTTGCTCTTGGCCCCGGTTGGGGGCCCCGCAGTGCAGAGACGACAGCCGACAAAAACAACAACAGGCCAGTCTCCAATAATAAGAAAAGAGCAGGCAACAACGCTTATGAGGGGAGCTTCGGCTCCCCTCAGTGCTTCCTGCCCTCCTCCTCCTCGCGCTTGTCCTCATGCTCGCCTTCGACCTTTTCCACCAGCAACGGCATGCTCGCCAGCACCAGCAGCGCCAGCACCGTGCTGACCAGCGCCGTGGCCTCGCGCCCCATGCCGGCGGCCGTGCCGATGGCGGCGGTCATCCATAACCCGGCCGCGGTGGTCAGGCCCTTGACGTGACTGGTGTCGCGGCCATTGCCCTTGAGAATCGTGCCCGCGCCGAGAAAGCCGATCCCGGCGACGATGCCCTGGATCACCCGGCTCAACGCCTGCGCATCTGCCCCGGCCATGCTCGGCGCCAGGACGAACAAGGCCGCGCCCATGGACACCAGCATGTGCGTGCGCACGCCGGCCGACTTGCCCTTGCTCTCGCGCTCGAAGCCCAGCACAGCCCCCAGCAGGGCCGCCATCAACAGGCGAATTAGGATCCGCGAGACCTCGCGCGCGTCGG
Source organism: Pseudomonas sp. BJa3 (assembly GCF_026343815.1). Taxonomy (NCBI): domain Bacteria; kingdom Pseudomonadati; phylum Pseudomonadota; class Gammaproteobacteria; order Pseudomonadales; family Pseudomonadaceae; genus Pseudomonas; species Pseudomonas sp. BJa3. The sequence continues at coordinate 7,465 of NZ_JAOXMC010000033.1, forward strand.
CGACATCGGCGAATTCGGTCTGCAACGCCGCCAAAAAGGCTTGCCAGAATGCTTCCATCGGGTGCCTCCAGAGATCCCGCCGAACAGGTCTCAAGAAGTGTAGGTGGATTGCTCTGGCGTGAAACCCTGCAACTGCTCCAACCAGTACGCCACGTCCAGTTCGTCGATCTGCTCGGGGCGCAGGAAGCGCTCGGCATATTGCCGGTATACCCCGCTACTCAGGAACAAGCGCAGCAACTGCCCGTCGACATGCTTGTCCCGCGCCATGAACACCAGGATCTGCACCGACTCGGACAAGGTCTTCGGCGCCTTGTAGGGCCGGTCCGCCGCGGTCAGCGCCTCGAAGATGTCGGCGATCGCCATCACCCGCTCGGGGATGCTCAACGCCTCCTGGCCGAGCCTGCGCGGGTAGCCGCTGCCGTCCATCTTCTCGTGGTGGTTGCCGGCGATTGACGGCACGCGCCTGAGCTGGCGCGGGAACGGCAGCGCGCTGAGCATGATGATGGTCTGCACAATGTGCTCGTTGATCTTGAAGCGCTCTTCATCGTTGAGCGTGCCGCGGCGGATCGACAGGTTGTACAGCTCGCCGTGGTTGCTGGCATGGGCCGGCAGGCGCATGTCGAAACCCCAGTGGTTGCGCGGGTCGTCCTTGGCCACCGGCGGCGTACGATCGCCCCAGGGCACCCGGTGCTCATCGCGGTCGGCAAGCAGGGGCTCGTCCACCGGCAAGGTTGCCGCCGAGATGTCGGTGAACCGCTCCGCCTCATCGCGGGAGATGCCCAGGCGGTTGTCGAAGTGCCGCCGCCAGCGGCGCTGGCCGATAGTGCGCAGGCGCTCGATATCGGCCTCCTGCATGAACTCGCCACCGATGTTGGCGTTGGCGACGAAGGCGAACTCCTCCTGCAAGGTTGCCCGGCATGCCTCCAGCGTGCACCGCAGCGCCGGCTCATCATCGCCGTTGGCCACGCCTTGCCAGTAGGCGACCTCGGCATCGCGCCAGAGCACCTCGAAGCGCATGCGCACCTCGTGGATGCGGTTGTACAAGGTCTCCAGCTTGGTCGCCTTGTCCACCACGTATTCGGGGCTGGTGATCTTGCCGCAGTCGTGCAGCCAGGCGGCCACGCGGAATTCGTAGCGCTCGGCCTCGCTCATGCTGAAGTCGGCATAGGGGCCGCTGTCAGCCTGCACGGCCTGGTCCAGGAGCATCTGCGCCAGTTGCGGCACCCGTTCGCAATGGCCGCCGGTATAGGGGCTCTTGGCGTCGATGGCGTCGGCCAGCAACTTGATCATGGCGTCCAGCAGGCGCTGCTGGGCCTCGACCAGCTGGCGGGTCTCGATGGCCACGGCGGCGGCTCCGGACAGTTCCTCGACGAAGCGCTGGAACGGCTGGCCCAGGGCCGCGTTCGCATCGGCGAGTTGCAGCACCAGGATGCCGAGCAGCGCCTGGCCGCGGTCATTGAGCACCACCGCCAGGCTGCGCCCTTGCCATGCGAGGGCCTGGGTCACCGCGCTGGCCAGGTCTTGCCGCTCGCCTTCAGGCACCGCCAGTTCCTCGGGGTAGTCGTGGCCGCGACTGGCGGCGGCCAGGCGCAACCGGGTGTTGTCGTCGTACAGATACACCGCACCGGCGCTGACGCCCGCTGCCGCCACCAGGTGATTGAGCACGCCGTCGAGCATGCCTTCAAGTTGGGTCTCGCGGCTCAACGTAAGGGTGATCGCCTGGAAGTTGCGGATGGTGCCGGACATGCGGCTCAGCACCCGACTCAACTCACGTACTTCGGAAACCCGCGAGACAACGCCCACCTCACGGCTGAAATCGAAACTGGCCAGGCCCTGCACCTGCTCGGTCAGCCGGCGCAACGGACGGCCGATGCGCCGGCCAAACAATCCGCCGAGCAACAGCAACACGGCGGCCAGTGCCACCGCCCAGAGCAATTGCTCGAGCAGCACCTTGCGCGCGCCGGCCAGCAGTTCGTGGGCCGGCACGGCGATCAGCACCTGCAGGTGCTGTCCGGCCATGGAGGTAAGCGGCACGCGCATGCCGTACCAGATCTGCCCCTCGACCTGGTATGGCTGCGGGCTCGCGCCCTGGGGCATGTCGGCGTAGATATGCGCAAGGCTGCCGATGCCCAGCTCGCCAATGCGCGACAGGCGCACGCTCTCACCCTCGCGCACGACCACCCGTTGCAGGTCCGGATAGGCCACCACGTTGCCCTGGTCGTCGACCACGGCGATCTCGGTACCTGCGGTAATGCGCAGGTCGCGGCTCTCGCTGGCCAGGTCGCTGACCGAGACATCCATGCCGATCACTGCCGTGCCCTGGGCACTGCGCTGGGCCATGGTCAGGCCGATCTCGCGGGTGGTGAAGAACACGTAGGGGCGAGTGAGCACGGTTTCAGGCTGCGCGCTCGCTTCGATGAACCAGGGACGTTGGCGTGGATCGTATTGATAGTCGGACTTGCTCTGGCGCTGCAACAGGGTCAGTTCCGCGTCATAGAAGCGCCACTCCCCCTGCATCGTGCCATCCTCGCCTTGGGTGACGGTCTGGACCAGGAACGCCGTGTCTGCCGGAGCAGCGAAGCGCTGCAATAATTGCGGGTCGCGCAAACGGCGGACCAGCAGGAATTCACCGTTGGGATAACCGACGTAGGCAGCGCTGAGCATGCGGTTGGCACGCAGACTCTCGGCCAGTTGGGGCAATTGCTCGAGACGCTCGGCCAACGTATCCGACGCCGGGCTGAAGGCCAGCAGACGAATGCTGCTCTGCACCGGGTCAACCAGGCGTCGGGCGCGCTCGTCGATGGTCCGGCCCACCTGCTGGGCGGCATCGCCGGCGGCGGCCACCAGGGCCTGGCGCACGCCCAGGTAGGCTTGCCAGGCCAGGGCCGCGCCCAGCGCCAGCATGCCCAGCATGATCGCCAATGCCACCAACCATTGCAGGGAAATGCTCCGGCCACGGTTGTTCATGGCCGTCTACCTCGAGCGGACGCCCGTCCAGCCTGCCCTCTCAACACGCAGCCCATCCCAGGTACTCCCCCGTGTGGCGATTTCCACAGTGTAATCAGCCCATGCGAACGTGCCGGCCCGAGATATCCGCTGGCAGCGAGACAACCCGATAGTGGCACGACGCCATATAAGACTGCATGCACTTTTTCGAAGCGATTGCAGGCCGCGGTTCGCCGAGACATTCCATCGTATACAAAACAAGCGAATTCTGTTTACACTGCCTCGCGCCTACGACAACGGTCATCGCCGTTGCGTATTGCGACAGGCTCAAGCCATGCGACATCCACTGCCGCCCGCCTTCACCGGGCATCCTTCGCGAATGCCACTTGCCGCATTCGCCCTGTCACCGTCTGCCCACCTGCCCGATGCGCCCGCCATGGCGCAGCCTTGGCACGTGCGCGGTGAACCGTTCGCCCCTGTCATCGACGCCCGGCCACGCCGCGGCGCCTGACGGCCCTGGTGCGCCCGGCCCATGCACCAGGCGCCTCTCTACAATCAGAAAACACATCCCAAACGGGAGGGGACACACATGCCCAAGACCCTACTGGTCAAGAACGCCGAACTGCTGGTGACCATGGACGGCGAACGCCGTGAAATCAAACGCGGCGGCCTGTACATCGAAGACAACGTGATCCGCCAGGTCGGCCCCAGCGAAACGCTGCCGCAAAACGCCGACGTGATCCTCGACATGACCGGCAAGGTGGTCATCCCGGGCCTGGTCAACACCCACCACCACATGTACCAGAGCCTTACCCGCGTGGTGCCGGCGGCCCAGGACGGCGAACTGTTCAACTGGCTGACCAACCTCTATCCGATCTGGGCGCGGCTGACCCCGGAGATGATCGCGGTCTCGACCCAGACGGCCATGGCCGAGCTGATCCTCTCGGGCTGCACCACCTCCAGCGACCACCTGTACATCTACCCCAATGGCTGCAAGCTCGACGACAGCATCCACGCCGCCGAGGAAATCGGCATGCGCTTCCACGCCGCCCGCGGCAGCATGAGCGTCGGCCGCAGCCAGGGCGGCCTGCCGCCGGACTCGGTGGTGGAAAAGGAAAGCGACATCCTCAAGGAATCCCAGCGCCTGATCGAGGACTACCACGACGCCAGCCATGGCTCGATGCGGCGCGTGGTGGTGGCGCCCTGCTCGCCGTTCTCGGTGAGCCGCGACCTGATGCGCGAAGCAGCGGTCCTGGCCCGCGAGTACGGCGTGTCGCTGCACACCCACCTGGCCGAGAACGTCAACGACATCGCCTACAGCCGCGAGAAGTTCGGCATGACTCCGGCCGAATACGCCGAGGACCTGGGCTGGGTCGGCCACGATGTGTGGCATGCCCACTGCGTGCAACTCGACCAGCACGGCATCGAGCTGTTCGCCCGCACCGGCACCGGGGTCGCCCACTGCCCGTGCTCGAACATGCGCCTGGCCTCGGGCATCGCGCCGATCCGCAAGATGCGCGACCACGGCGTGCCGGTGGGGCTGGGGGTCGATGGTTCGGCATCCAACGACGGCGCCAGCATGATCGGCGAGGTACGCCAGGCCTTGCTGCTGCAACGGGTCGGCTTCGGCCCGGATGCGATGACCGCCCGCGAAGCACTGGAAATCGCCACCCTGGGTGGTGCCAAGGTGCTCAACCGTGACGATATCGGTGCCCTGGCACCGGGCATGGTCGCCGACTTCGTCGCCTTCGACCTTGGCCATGTGGCCTACGCCGGCGCCCTCCACGACCCGCTGGCGGCGCTGGTGTTCTGCACCCCGACCCACGTCGACACCAGTGTGATCAACGGACGTGTGGTGGTTCAGGACGGGCGCATCACTACCGTCGACCTGCCAAAAGTGCTGCAGCGTCATAACCAGTTGGCGCGTCAGTTGGTCATCGGCGAGTAGGCCGGCTATGGAACTGCCATCCCCCTGAGCTGCCGCGCCAGTTCCAGGGCCACGCGCCCACTGGCCGGCGTGGGCATCAGCTGGGTGAACGGGATATCGATCATGCGATTCTCGCGCACCGCCCGCAGGCTCGAAAGCACCGGGTCGCGGGTCAGCAGCTGACGCTTGCGGCTGGCCGGCGACCACAGGGCGTCGGCCAGCAGGATCACGTCGGGGTCGCTGCTCAGCAATGCCTCACGGTTGATCGTCACGCGGTACTGGTCGATCCCGGCAAGCACATTGCGCGCCCCGGCGGCGGCCAGCAGCGGCGTGACGAACCCACGTCCGCCCTCGCTGTCCAGGCCCCGCACCTCGCTGTCGAGGTAGAACACCGACAGTGGGTTGCCGCTGGGTGCGATCGCCCTGGCCTGCGCCAGGTCTGTCTCCATCGCCTCGATCAATGCCTGCGCCCTCGCCTGTCTGCCCAACAGCTCGCCGAGCACAGTCAGGTCACGCCGGACATGGCCGTAGTAGTCCAGCGAGTGACCGTTACAGGCCGACTCGAGCAGGTAGGTGACAATCCCGTTGCCGGCCAATCTGCTGCGCGAGGTGATCCCATCGCCAAAGGCCGTAGCGAATCCACCGACCACCAGATCCGGCCTTTGCGCGTACAACACTTCGCTGGCCGGATACTCCCGGGCGATCACCGGCACACCCTGGTAGCGGCCCTGCTTGTAGGCGGCGCCGTTGTCGTCCAGGTAGGCCACCCCGACCATCGACGGCCCCGCGCCGAGGGCGAGCAGCAGGTCGGCCGCGTGCTGGTTGAGGGCGACGATACGCGCAGGCGCCGCAGCAGGCCGTTGCCAGTCCTGCCCGCAGTTGCGATAGCTGTCGGCCAGGGCCGGTGTGCCACAGCACAAGGCCAGCGACAGCAGCAAGGTTCTACGCATCACACGCCCCCTCCCTCGATCAACAGTCGTTCGGCGGTCCTTCCGCCCTGCAGATGCCTTTGCACCCACTGCTCCATTTTCCTGTCTGCCTCGTTGCGCGCGGCCCCGTGCCAAACAAAATGGTCCGCATCTGAACACCTGGGGACAAAGAGCGTCAAGCAACGACCGGTGAATCGTTTCGAATGTTTTTTATCGGCCGTTCACTCTAGGCAGATGTGTCAAAAGTTGTAGAATCCGCACGCCTAAACTATTCCAATTCCCTTCGAGCTTTGCCGATGAAGCTGGCCCGCCACACACGATCGCAAGTCGCCTGGGTGCTGTATTTCAGCATCCTGTTCGGCTCGTTGCTGTGCGCCATGGGCCATGGGCAGATGGCCGGGCTGCGCCTGGCCGGCCTCGACGACGCCGCCTGGTGCGCGGCCGACAGCAGCGGCGTGTTCAAGGGCGACCAGGACATCACCGACCCGGTGCTGCCCGCCGGCGGCGACTGCGTGATCGCCAGCCTGTTCAGCGCCATCCTGCTGGCGGTGTTCTTCGGCTTGCTGGCCCTGCTCGCCGGGGAGTCGAGCAAACCCTTACCCAGACAACCCGCGCCACGGCTGCCCAAGCAGCGCTGGCCACTGGTCAACCCCCGCGCCTCCCCCGCTTCGCTTCTCGCGTTCTGACATCGCCACGCCCTCGAACTGCCTGATCGGCAGCGGGCGTGCGCTCATTGATTTCAGCCAGGAAGCCTTGCATGTTCCGCATGACCACTCTGGCGCTGCTCGTTGGCAGCGCAACCTGCGCCTGGGCGCAGGACGACACCCTCACACTGCCCGCCAGCAACGTCACGGCCACCGCCGAGCAACCCAAGGAGGCGACCAGCCTCGACCTCGACCGGCCCATCGAAAGCGGCTCACGCCTGAACCTCAGCGCCCGCGAGAACCCGGCCTCGATCAGCGTCGCCGACCGCAAGACCATGCAGCGCATCGGCGCGCGCAACTTCCAGGACGCCGCCAACGCGCTGCCCGGGGTCAACGCCTCGGCACCGCCCGGCTGGGGTGGCTACGTGTCGTATCGCGGCTTCAACGGCGCCCAGGTCAGCCAGCTGTTCAACGGCATCAACCTGCAGTATGGCGCCGCCGGGCGCCCGGTCGGGGCATGGATCTACGACCGTGTCGAACTGCTCGGCGGGCCGTCGTCGTTCCTCAACGGCAGCGGCGCCGTCGGCGGCAGCCTGAACATGATCACCAAACTGGCCAACCGCGACGAGGACACCTTCGAGGGCCGCGTCAGCTATGGGCGCTACGACACGATGGAAACCTCGGTCGGCTTCAACAAGGCGCTCAACAGCGGCGACGGCCCGCGCCACTACGCGCGGCTCGACTACAGCCGCACCAGCACCAATGGCTATATCGACCGCCAGGAGAACGGGGCCGGCAACCTGGCCTTCTCGCTGCTCAGCGACATCAACGACCAGCTGTCGCACACCCTGGCCATCGAGTACCTGGAAGAAAAAGAGGACAGTCCGTACTGGGGCACGCCGGTTCTGCAGCCGGCGGTCGGCACCTTGCACATCGACAAGCACAATCGCTTCAACAACTACAACGTCGAGGACGGCCGCTACGAGCAGCGCACCCGCTGGCTGCGCTCGATCACCGACTACCGCATCGACGACAGCAACCAGTTGCGCAACACCTTCTACCACTACAACGGCCAGCGCGATTACCGCAACCTCGAGGTGTACCGCTACAACCCCGGTAACACCGCCATCGCCCGCTCCGGCGGCTACCGCCAGCGCCACGACCAGGAGGTCAACGGCAACCGCGTCGAGCTGACCCACCAGGGCCAGCTGTTCGGCCTGGCCAGCGACTGGGCGTTCGGCGTGGACTACAACCGCAACCAGCAGACCGCCTACCCGTTGTCCAAGGGCGCGTTCGACAGCATCGACCCCAACGGTTTCCAGCCCGGCCACTTCCTCGACATTCCTGGCATGGACGCGCCACGCGCCAAGGGCCGCAGCACCACCACCGACACCACTGCGGGCTTCGTCGAGAACCGTACCCGCCTGACCGACCAGCTGTCGCTGGTCACCGCGCTGCGCTATGACCATATCGACTTCGACGTGGTCGACCACGTGACCCGGGCCAAGCTGAATCGGCGCTGGGATGCCTTTACCGGGCGCCTGGGGCTGGTCTACGACCTGACCTCCAATATCAGCCTGTATACCCAGTACAGCACCTCGGCCGAACCGCCAGGCGGCTCGCTCACCGGCGCGTCGATCAGCCAGGTCGGCGACTTCGACCTGAGCACCGGCAGGCAGGTGGAAGTGGGCAGCAAGTTCGACTTCCTTGACGGGCGCGGCTCGGCCACCGCGGCGGCCTACCGCATCGTGCGCAAGAACATCTCGGTGCCCTCCTCGACCGTGCCCAACACCACCGAGCAGGCCGGCCAGCAGACCTCCACCGGCATCGAGCTGGCGGCGTCGTTCAAGGTCACGCCCAAGCTGCTGGCAGCGGGCAACTTCAGCTGGGTCAACGCCGAATACGACGAGTTCAACGAGACCATCGGCGGCGTGGTGTACTCGCGCAAGGGCAAGACCCCGGTGAACATCCCGGACCGGGTGGCCAACCTCTGGCTGACCTACGACCTGGCGCCGGGCTGGCAGGTCGGCGCCGACGCCCGCTACGTCTCGGCGGTATACGCCAACACCGCCAACACCCAGTGGGTGCCTTCGTACACCGTCTACGGGCTGTCGATGACCCACGACCTGGACCAGCACGTGCAACTCAGCGCCCGCCTGCGCAACCTCACCGACGAGGTCTACGCCCGCTTCATCCACCAGACCAACACCCAGTACTACCTGGGTGAGCCGCGCAGCCTGGAAGTCGCTGTGCAGTGGCGCTACTGATGGGCCTGAAACGCCAGCTGTACCTGTGGCATCGCTGGCTGGGCATCGTCGCCTGCCTGTTCATGGCGCTGTGGTTCGTCTCCGGGGTGGTCATGCTGTATGTCGGCTACCCCAAGCTGACCACGGCCGAGCGCCTGGCCCACCTGCCGGCCTTGCCGGCGGGATGCTGCGCCGAGTTGCCGGCGCAATGGGCTGAGCAGCCGGTGAAGGCGCTGCGCCTGACCAGCCTGGGCGGGCAACCGTACTATTTGCTGGAGCTGGCGGACGGTCGCCGCGTCACCCTCGATGCCGCCAACGGCGAGCCCCTGGCCATCGCCGACGCGGCCTGGGCCCTGGCCAATGCCCGGCAGTACGCCGGCAGCGCGGCATTGGCTTACCAGGGCACACTGGACGAGGACATGTGGACCCACTCCCGGGCCCTGGACAGCGATCGCCCCTTGCACCGGGTGCAAGTGGACGATGCGGCCGGCACCTGGCTGTACCTGTCCGGGCGCACCGGCGAGGTGGTGCGCGATGCGAGCGGCCGTGAGCGCGCCTGGAACTGGGTCGGCGCCTGGTTGCACTGGCTCTATCCGTTGCGCGGCGGCCTGGGCTTCGACAATGGCTGGCGCACCCTGGTGATCGGCCTGTCACTGCTCGGCACGCTGATGGCGCTCATGGGCATCGCGGTGGGCATCCTGCGCCTGCGGCTGCGCAAGCCTTACCGTAGCGGATCGTGCAGCCCGTACCCCGGCGGCTGGTTGCGCTGGCACCACATCGGCGGGCTGCTGTTCGGTGGGGTGCTGGTGCTGTGGGTGTTCAGCGGGTTGATGTCGATGCGCCCCTGGGGCGTGACCGACAGCCGCTCGCAGATCGCCTTGCAGCAAGCGCCGCTGCGCGCCGCCGACCTGCAGTTGCCGATTGCCACGGCCCTGGCCCGCTTGCGCGACGAAACAGGGTTCGATGCAGTGGAGCTGCAGTGGCAACGCCTGGCCGGCGTCACCTATGCAGTGGCCCGCAGCGCCGACGGCGACAGCCGCATCCTTGAAGCGCACGCCGCGCCGGCGCGTACCTTCAGCCGGGAAAGGCTGCTGGCGGCCGCGCAAGCGATGGCTCCCGGGGTGACGGTGGAGGATGACTGGCAAAGCGCCTACGACTTCCACTACTTCGCCCGCGAGCCACAGAGCATGTACGGGTCCCAGTCGCGCCCACTGCCCGTGCTGCGCGTGCGCTTCGCCGACGCGGCGGGCACATGGGCCTACCTGGACCCTGCCAGCGGCACGCTGGTGGCCAGCCACGACCGGGCGCAACGTGCCGGGCGCTGGTTGTTCAACCTGTTGCACAGTTGGGATTGGCAACCACTGCTGGCGCGGCCGCTGTTGCGCGAAGGGTTGATCATCGGCCTGAGTAGCGGCGGCCTGGTGATAGCCCTCAGTGGTGTGGTACTGGGCTGGCGACGCCTGCGCAGGACTCTTCGGTAGCGTCATTGGGGCTGCTGTGCAGCCCCTTTCGCCTGACTGACAGCCATTGACGGCTACCCGCGCTTTTTCTTCACCCCACCCTGCCTGGCCTTGAACCGCGGATTGGACTTGCAGATCACATAGATCCGACCACGGCGCTTAACCACCTGGCAGTCACGATGACGGCGCTTGGCCTGCTTGAGTGAGGACAGGACTTGCATGAGAACCTCCAGATACGTAATAACATAACGTTAACGCAAATCATTCTCATCACACAACCGCCCTCTCAGATCTTTTTCTGGCGATGAATGGAACGCTGATGTAATGTTATTACATATTTATCGGAGATCCCCCTTGAACCCTCGCGCTCCCCTTCTGGCCGGCCTGACCCTGGGCCTGTTCGGTCAACCGCTCGCTGCGGCCCAACCCCTGGTACTGGACGAAACCTCGATCACCGACGCCTACCTCGAAGAGCGCGCCGACGGCCCGGTCCAGGGTTATCGGGCCACCCGCTCGGCCACCGCCACGCGCACCGACACCGATATCCGCGACACCCCGCAGAGCATCGAAGTGGTGCCGGCCCAGGTACTCAAGGACCTCAACAGCACCCGCATCGACCGCGCCCTGGACTTTGCCGGCGGCGTGTCGCGGCAGAACAACTTCGGCGGCCTGACCTTCCTCAACTACAGCGTGCGCGGCTTCACCACAGGGGAGCTTTACAAGAACGGCTTCGCCGTCAACCGCGGCAGCTACAGCGCGCCCGACACCTCCAGCATCGAGCGCATCGAGGTGCTCAAGGGCCCGGCCGCGAGCCTCTATGGCCGCGGCGATCCCGGCGGCCTGGTCAACATCGTCAGCAAGCGCCCCCAGGCCGAGACGTTCAGCACCGTAAACCTGAGCGCCGGCAGCTGGGACCGCTACCGCGGCACGCTGGACGCCAACGCGCCGCTGGACAGCCAAGGCAACCTGCTGGGCCGGGTCAACCTGGCGGTGGAGGACAACGGCAGCTTCCGCGATCACGTCAACAGCGAGCGACGGATCGTCAGCCCATCGCTGAGCTGGCAGCTGTCGCCCGACACCCGCCCTGGAAGCTGCGCCTGGCCAACCACTACACCCAGGGCACACTGAAGGGCAACAGCTCCGAGCCCCAGGCCCTGGTCGGCAACACGCTCACGCGCTTCTACCGCGAGCGCGACTTCGAGTGGAACGACAACATCACCCAAGCCGAACTGCACGGCCAGTTCGAGCTGCTCGGCTGGCAGCACCAGAGCTTGATCGGCCTGGAATACGAGAACTACCGCAACAGCCAGAAGTACCCGCAGAGCGCGACCCTGGCCAGCTACGGCCTGGATATCCGCAACCCGGTATACGGCAAGCCCAAGCCGGCCCTCACCCGCGCCAATGACTTCTTCGAACGCACCGAAAGCCATGCCCTCAACCTGCAGGACCAGATCGCCTTCAGCGAACGCCTGCGCGGCCTGCTCGGGGTACGCCTGGAGCGCATCGAGCAGACCTCGCAGAACCGCAGCAGCGGTATCAGCAACAGCCAGGCCAAGGATGTCGCCACGCCCCGCGTCGGCCTGCTGTACCAGCTGACGCCACAGGTCGGCGTGTTCGCCAACGCCTCGACCTCGTTCAAGCCCAACACCATCGGCACCCAGGGGCAGGTCTACAAGCCCGAGAAAGGCATCGGCTACGAGACCGGCCTGAAGCTCGACCTGTTCGACAGCCGCCTGGGCGCCACGGTGGCGCTGTTCCATATCGACAAGGAGAATGTCATCACCACCGATGCCCTGGGCGAGAGCATCGCGGCCGGCAAGGCGCGCAGCCAAGGCCTGGACCTGCAGTTCAGCGGCCAGCTCAGCGAGGCGGTGCGGGTGATCGGCGCCTATGCCTACATCGATGCCGAGGTCACCAAGGGCGATGCCAGCCTGCCCAAGGGCAGCGACCTGCTGGGCATTGCCCGTAACAGCGGCAGCGTGATGGGCGTGTATGAGTTCCAGAATGGCGCCCTGCGCGGTTCGGACCTGGGGGCGGCGTTCAACTATGTCGGCGAGCGCTCCGGTCAGGCTGGCAGCGCTTTCACCCTGCCCTCGTACAGCACGGTCGACCTGCTGGCGCACTACAAGGCCAGCGAGCAGGTCACCGTGGGCCTGAACCTCAACAACCTGTTCGACCGCAAGTACTATGAGCGCTCATACAACAGTTCATGGGTGCTGCCGGGCGAACCGCGCAATGTCAGTGTCAGCCTGACCCTCAGCCTCTGAGGCGGCGCAGTGGCTCGCGATGCCCCACGCGCCGGGGCATCGCGATACACTGTGCGGACACCCCCAAGCAGCCCTTGGCATGATCCAGTCCGATCTCGATCTGTTCGACGCACACCCCCAGCAGTTGGCCGCGCACACCACGCTGCTGCCAGGTTTCGCCCTGGCGGAACTCGAGCCCCTGCTCGATGCCTTGCGCCCGGTGCTGCGCGCGGCGCCGTTTCGCCACATGCAGACCCCCGGCGGCCTGCGCATGGCCGTGGCGCTGAGCAATTGCGGCGCGCTGGGTTGGGTCAGCGACGCAAGCGGCTATCGTTACTCTGCCACCGACCCGGTCAGTGGCAAGCCCTGGCCCGCCCTGCCCCAGGTGCTGCTCGAGCTGGCCTCGCGCGCAGCTGCCCAGGCCGGTTTCGACGGCTTCGTGGCGGATGCCTGCCTGATCAACCACTACCTGCCGGGTACCCGCCTGAGTCTGCATCAGGACCGCGACGAGCAGGACTACGCCCATCCGATCGTCTCGATCTCGCTGGGCCTGCCCGCAGTGTTCCTGTTCGGCGGGCTGCAGCGCTCGGACCGAACCCGACGCATCCCGCTGAACCACGGCGACGTGCTGGTGTGGGGCGGCGAGGACCGCCTGCGCTTTCATGGCGTGCTGCCTATCAAGCCTGGCGTGCATCCGCGCATGGGCGAACGGCGGATCAATCTGACGCTGCGCAAGGCCGGCTGACCCTAACGGCCGGCAAACCATTCCCGGCGCTCCTCGAACGCGGCGCGGATCGCCCCGACCATCACCTGCACCAACGGATCGGCTTCGGTACGCTCATCGACCGCCAGCCACACGCGCCGGCGCATCGGCTCGCGGAACAACCCCTGCAAGGCCAGCAGGCCACGATCCAGATGCGCCGCGTAGTGCGGCAGCAAACCGACACTGGCGCTGCATTTGATCAGCTGGCAGTACATCTCGTAGTCCTGGATCTGCGTCACGCCGGCCGAGCGGGTGCTCAACAGCGCCTGCCAGGGCGTCAACGCCTGCACGCCGACCTCACCTTGCCATTGCACCAGCATGTAGTCCTGCAGGTGCGCCAGGCTGGTCGGGCGGTTGGCCTCGCGGGCATAGCGCTTGGCGATATGCGGCAGGTACTCAAGGGTGGCCAGGGCTTCGGCGGTGGTGTCGGCAAAACAGCCTCTGTGGGCGCCCTGGTCAAGGTCGCCCAGCCATAACGCCACATCCGCGGCCTGCTCGGGTACCTGGCGGCCATCGAGCGTGGCCACCTCCAGGCGCATGCCGGCATGCTGGCGCACGAAGTTGATCAGGTTGCGGCCCAGCAGGTCCTGCAGCAGTGGTTCGGCCACGGCCAGGCGCACACTGGCGCTGGCTTCCCGCGCCGGTGGCACCACCGGTTCGCGGGCCTGGAGCACCTGCTGCAGGCGCTCGCCCTGCTGGCTGAGCACCGGGTTGTTGTTGCGGTTGACGAACAGGCTGTAGCCCAGGCGTGCCTCCAGCGCCGCCAGGCGCTTGCGCAAAGCCACCGGCTTGAGGTTGAGCCGCCGCGCCGCCTGCATGAAACAACCGCAGCGCGCTGTGACCAGAAAACAGTTCAGAGTCTGTTCGTCCAGGGCCAGCGGCACCTGGGGGCGAACGACGGGCACGCTGGTATCAGGGGCTCGCCCCCGGGACAGATCGATAGGCATCCCTCGCCTCCCGCAGGCCCGCGTCGGCAGGCCCGCTTCTTCCATGGTTGTAGGCGGCTAGCGGCTGCTTTCCAGCACCTGGTTGAGCGCCGCGCCGTCGATGCTGAGGGTGGCAGTGTCGAACATGCCCTCGACATAGGCCTTGGCCACCTGCTCCTGGCGCTGGGCACGCAGCACCTGGCGCAGGCGCGGGGCCACCTCGTCGAAGGTCGCCGCCCGGGCCGGCTGCTGTTCCACCAGTTTGATGATGTGATAGCCCGCCGCGCTCTGCACCGGCTCGCTGACGCTGCCCACCTTGAGTTTCGGCACCACCCCGCGCACCTCCGGCAACAGTTGCGCCAAGGCCTGCAGGCCGGTATCGCCGCCGTTGGCGGCGGTGCCGGCATCCTGCGAATGCTCGCGGGCCAATGCGCCAAAGTCCGCATCCGCGGCCTGGGCCTGCTTGGCCAGGGCCGCGGCCTGCTTGCGCACGGCCTCGTCATCCTTGGGGTTTTCCACCCGCAGGAAGATCTGGCTCAGGCGATAGCGTGCCGGCAGTTGCAACCCGGCCTTGCCTGCCTCGTAGGCCTGCTTGAGCTCGGCTTCGGTGGGGTAGTCGTCGGGCACCTTGCTCACCGAGTCGAGGTAGTCGCGCAAGACGATCTGCTCGGTGGCCGCGCGGGTCTGCACCTGGATCTCCGGACGCTGCAGCCAGCCTTGAGCCTCGGCCTGCTGGTACAGGGCCTTTTCCGCCAAGCGGGCGCGGATCCAGGCCTCCAGTGCCGGCCGGTCGCCGCGCAGGCTGGCGCGGGACTCTTCGGGCAACTGGGCGAACAGCGCCTTGAGCTCGCCGCTGCCCACCTGTTGCTCGCCCAGGCGCGCCAGCACCGGGCCGTTGTCGGTGGCCACCAGGGTGGCGGGCGAAGCCGGGCGCGCCGCCGCCACCGGCTCGTCGCCCGGGCGCAAGGCCAGGGCGACCGCCACTGCGACAACGGCCAGCGCGCCAGCGCCAGCCCACAGGGTTCGCGCCGTCACGAAGCGCTCACCGCGTCGCTGGCCACCTGCTCGGGCGCCGTTTCGGCGACATTACGGCTGTAGTCGCGCAGGTAGACAATGAACTCCTGCAGCAGGCGATCCCAAAGCAACAGGCTGCCAAGCAGGTGTTTCTCGCTGACGCCGTCGGCAACCACCACGTCCTTCTCCATCACCAGGAACTCGCCCTGCACCGACAGGCGGGCGAAACGCCGCGTGGCGTTCCAGCGCTCGGCCAGGCCCGCGGGCAGCTCGCCCTGGATGCGCAGCGCGCAACTGAAAGTGAAATCGAGGAACTCGCCTTCCTGGTTCAGCGCCCGGTTGCCGAAACGTACGGCGTAACCCACGCCCTGGCTGGCGCTGAGCAACTGCACCACGGCATTCTGCTCGGTGCGATTGACCCGGCAGCCGGCATCCTGCAGCAGCTTGGTCAGGGAGTCGGCGCTAACGGTTTCGATCAGGGTGACTTCGGTCATGTGCTTACTTCCTTGCGTTGAGAAAACGTCACTGGGTCAAGCCCTTGGGGGCGTCGAACTGGCTTTCGTAGAGTCTGTCGCCATAGGCCTGGGCCAGCTCCTCGAAGCGGACCCGAGCCGAGCCGGCAAAGGGCTGGCGCATCTTCATCACATCGGCGATATCGACCTTTTCATAGGCGGCCAGCATCTCCTTGGCCACCCCGTACATCTGCTGGTTGCGCGCCTGGCACTGCTGCACCTGGCCATCGCGCTCGGCCAGTTGTGCCTGCAGGCCGGCACGCTCGCTTTCCTTGGCGCGCGCCATGCCCAGCAGTTCGTCATAGGCCTGCTTGTACTTGTGCAGTTGTTCGTTGCTGCTGGCCACCAGCGCCTGAGCCTGGCTGTGCACGGCCTGCTGCTGGCCGGCGAGCTGTTCGCTCTGGCCGCGCGCCTTGGCCAGTTGCGCGGTCAGCTCGCGCACCTGGCCCAGGGCCGCGTCGCGTTGCTGTTCCGCCGCCTGACGGGCGGCGCTGGCCTGCGCCTGCTCGCTCTGCAGGGCCTGCAACTGTTGCGTGGTGCTGCGCAGCTGGGTGCGCAGGCGCTCTTCGAGGGTTTCGGCCGACGCCGAGGCGGCCAGGCTTGCGCCCAGCGCCAGCATCAACCAGGCGCAACGATGGCGATAGACTCCCTTGTTCATGCCCGTGCTCCTTCCCTAGAAACGCGTGTTGACTTCAAGTTGTAGCACATCGATGTCAAACGGCGCGCCGTAGACTGCCTCGCTACTCAACCAACGGGCTGTAGCGTAGACGTTGTCGGCCAGGCCGTAGTTGCCACCGAGGAAATAGCCCTTGGCGTTGGTGCCGCCGAGGTGGAAGCTCGAATCGTTGAACCCGTCCGGCAGCGCGTCAGGCTCGATGCGCTTGTAGCCGGCGAACAGGTTCCAGTCGCCGGCCTTGCGCATGTCCAGGGCGTTGCCCAGGGTGAACTGCAACATCCAGGCGTCGCCGCCGCTCTTGATGTTGCCGTTCTCGTCGATGTTGTTGGCCAGCTGGCCGGCCGAACGCTTGCGCATGTCGCCCTCGTCATAGGCCAGGTTGTGGATGTAGTTGGCCTGGCTGCGCAGCTTGAAGTCATGAGGCAAGTCGGCGTCCCACACCAGGTTCAGGTCGAGCAGCTCGAACTCCGAGGCGATGCCGACGAACTGCGGCTGCGGCGTGGCCGCCGGGTTGGCCGGATTGGGCGTGATGTCGCGCAGCAGGAACACCGTGTTGCCCTTCTGCATGAAGGTCGGCCGGGTTTCGTCGCTGTCACAGGCCGGCTGGCCATCCCAGGGCGCACAGGGGCTGGAGCGCTCGCCGGCGATGTCGTCGAAGCGGTAGTAGGCCATCGCGCCCTTGAGGCGGTGATGGTCGTTGAGCGCCCATTTCGCGCCCAGTTGCGCGCCGTACAGCCACTTGTTGTCGCTGTCCTCCTTGTCCAGGCCGTTGCTGCTGGCGCTGTCGTCGCTGTACTGCACAGGGAACGCGCCGACGGTGCCGAACAGGCTGAGGTCGCGGTTCAGCGGCTGGTCGAAGATCGCCGCCACACCATCGAAGTTGAGGTCGTGGGAATAGAGGATATCGGTGGACATGAACGGATTGGCGATGCGCCCGCCGGTCAACGTCAGTCGCTCGCTGGGCGTCCAGGTGACATAGCCCTGGTCGAGCCAGATGTCCTTCTTGCCGAAGCCGCCACCGAGGTTCTGGGTGGTCGACACTGGGTTGTTGTTGGAGCCGGTGGCGACGCGGATGCCGGCCACCCAGTTGTCCGCCAGCTGGGCCTTGAGGCCGAAGCGCGCGCGCAGGC
This sequence comes from Pseudomonas sp. BJa3, assembly GCF_026343815.1. Classification (NCBI taxonomy): domain Bacteria; kingdom Pseudomonadati; phylum Pseudomonadota; class Gammaproteobacteria; order Pseudomonadales; family Pseudomonadaceae; genus Pseudomonas; species Pseudomonas sp. BJa3. The sequence continues at coordinate 24,884 of NZ_JAOXMC010000033.1, forward strand.
GCAGGAGGCTGTCGCGGTCCTCGCGGGTGTTGAGCAGCGGCGGCAGGTTCGAGCCGCTGTTGGCGTTGACGTCGTACGGGCCCTTGTCGTTGAGCTTGGCGAAGTCGACGATCTCGTTGCTGTTGCCGTCGGCGTAGCCGCGCGATTCGTAGCGCAGGCGCAGGTCACCGTCGAAGCTGATGCGCGAGGCCCAGTCGGGGAAGGTGTTGGGCGCGGCCCAGTTTTCCTGCTTGGCGGTGTTCATCACCTCGGCCTTGATCTCGTCGCGGATCTGCTGGCGGACGATGGCCGGCACATACTGCACGCGCACCTCGCCGTTGGCCGCGGGGGCCTGGGCGACGATCGGCGCGGCGCTGACAGCCCGCGCCTGCTGGGCCTCGCGCTCGGCCTGGGCGATCAGCGCGTCGGCCTTGTCCTGCTTGAGCACGCCCTGTTCCACCAGCAGGCGGATCAGGTTGACGGTCGCGTTCTCCGACGGCGCGGCATGGGCGACGGCCGGACCGACCGCGGTGGCGGCGGCCAGCAGGCCGAGCGCCAGGGTCAATCGGTTGACTGGGCACTTCATGGGTTTGCAGCTCCTGTGGGTCAGACGTGCTTCGTTGTTCATGGCCGGCGCCCCTGCAGGGCGATCTTCACCGGCAAGGTCAGGTTGGCCGGCGGGCGCTGGTCGAGGGCCCGGGCGCCGCGCAGGGCGGCGAGCACCTGGGCGTCCACCTCCGGCTCGCCGCTGCCGCGCAGCAGCTCGACCCGGGTGATCTCGCCGGCGGCGCTGAGCCAGATCTCGGCCTGCAGGTTGAACACCAGGTTGCGCAGCTCGGGGTTGTCGAGCAGCAGGCGCTGGAAGGCATAGGCCAGATACTGGCTGTAGGTGCCGCTACCCAGGCCGCCTCCGCCGCCACCGGCCATGCCGCCGCCCTTGCCGGCCCCGACGTTGAAGCTGTCGCCGCCCGCTTGGGCGTCGCCGTCCATCTGCATGGGGTCGGCCAGGTCCTGGGCCGGGTCCGGCGCGTCCTCGGCGGGCTTGACCTCCTCGGCCTCGGGCACCGGCTGCGGCTCGACGATCTTTTCCTCGACCTGCGGTTCGGGCTCCTTGGGCGGCTCGGGCGGGGGCGGCGGTGGAGGCGGCGGCAGCGGGATGATCGCCGGCACCTTGGGCGCCTCGCGACGCACCCCGGCCATGTCGTTGGCCCACTGCCACAGCAGCCAGGCCAGGCCCGCGCCAGCGACGGCGAGCACGGCCCAGGTCAGCAGGCGGCGGAAGTTGGCTTTAGGTTCCATGCCTGCCCTCACCCCTGGTTCGGCTTGCCGGTAACCAGCCCGACCTGGGCCAGCTCGAGACGGCGCAGCAGGTCGAGCACCTCGACCACCTTCTGGTACTGCACGCCCGCGTCACCGCGCACGATCAACGGGAAATCCGGGCTGCGCGCCTTTTCGCTGCGCAGGCGGTCCTCCAGCTCCTGCAGCGTCACCGGGTAGGCATCGAGGAATACCTGGCCGGCATCGTTGATCGAGATCGCCTTGGTCTTGGGCTGGGCCAGCGACACCGTGGCGCTGGCCTTGGGCAGTTGCACCTGGATCCCGGAGACCTGCGCGGTGGCGGTGAGGATGAACATCACCAGCACCACCATCAGCACATCCACCAGCGGGGTGATGTTGATGCTGTCGACCGCGGCGTCGGCGTCGTCGTCTTGGGCGTTGTTCACGGATGCCATGCCTGCCTCCTCACGCCGGGATCGACGGGTTGACGCTGCGCCCGGCCGGACGCAGCGCCGCTTCACCGGCCTGGCCCTCGCCGTGCAGCTCGGCCAGACGGGTGATGAACTCGTCGACGAACACCCGCATGTCAGCACTGACTTCGCGGTTGCGCGTGGTCAGGCGGTTGTAGCCGAACAGCGCGGGGATGGCGACGAACAGGCCCATGGCGGTGGCCAGCAGCGCCGCGGCCATGCCCGGGGCGATGGCATTGATGTTGACGTCGCCGGCCATGGCGGTGCCGAGGAACACCACCATGATCCCCAGCACCGTGCCCAGCAGGCCGATGTAGGGGCCGCCGGCGATGGCGTTGGACAGGGTCGACAGTTTCGAGGACAGCGCCTGGTTCTCGCGGGTGCGCACGCCGTCCATGGAGCAGCGAATGGCCTCGATGGTGGCCGCGGACACTTCACTGGTGTCGGCGCCCTGGGCGCGGCGGGTGCGGATTTCCTGCACCGCCACCAGGTACAGGCGCCACAGCGAGGAGTCGGTCAGCCGGTCATGCAGTTCGCGATCGTCGGCGAACTGCTCGAGGCGCGTGCCGACCGTGGCGAAACGCTCGCGAAAGCGCGTATTGGCGGCGGTGACGCGATTGAGCGTGCGCTGCTTGCGCAGCATGATCACCCACGACTGCACCATCATCAGCACCAGAACAGCGATGATCACCCAGGCGTCCACCGGCACCGCCTTGAGCAGGAAGCCCAGGCCGCCGAAGCCGAAACCGGATTGTTCCTCGTCGACGCCATAGACCACCAGGCGCGACTCGGCACCCTGGGCCAGCACGTCGGCCTGCAGGCTGGCCTGGCTGCGGGCGACGCGGGAAACACGCAGCTCGTCCAGGGCGCCGACAAAGGTCGCGTAGTGGCCGGCGGCCTCGCCCCCAGCCGCTGGCAGGTCGCCACCGATGCCGATGGCGCCGCTGAAGGCCGCCAGGCTCGCGGCCAGTCGCGCGACCGGCTGGCCTTCGACCAGCAGCGTGAGGTTACCGCCCTCGCCCACCAGTGCCAGGTGCTGCCATTGGCCGGCGCCGAGCGCCTGGTTGGCCGCGGCGCGCTGGCCGTCCACCTCGATGAAGGGCACGCCTTCGGCCAGGCCGAGCAGCAGGCTGTGGCCGGCCTCGCGGCGCGCCAGCAGCAGTTGCTCACCCACCGCCTGGTCCTGGCGCAGCCAGGTACTGAAGCTGAACGCCGCGCCCGCCGGCAGCTGCAGCGAGGCGCTGGCGGGCAGTAGCAAGGCTTGGCCACCGAGCTGGATGGCCCGGCCGATCACACCATCGACGCTGACCGTCGGCCCTTGCAGCTGGTTGCCATAAGGGCTGGCGTCACGGGCGGTGGCTCCGTCGAAGTGGTAGAGCGCGGTGTAGTCGGCGTCGAAGCTCGGCTGCCCGGCGGGTGCCTGGGCCTTGGGGTTGCCGTAGTACATCCACAGGTCCTGGCGCTGGCCGGCTTCTATACGGGGTACGTCGACCCAGATCAGCGCCATGCCCATCAGCGGATCGAACTGCTCGACATGATGGTTGAGCACGGTCTTGTCGTCGGCAGCGACGAAGCGGATGTCCGCGCCGGTTTCGCTGACGCCGTCGAAGCTGAAGTTGCCGGTGTGCAGACGCACCAGCAGCGCGGTGCGGCCCAGCGCCTGGGTCAGGCCGGCGCCCTGGGGCGTGGTGTCCACGGCGATCTGCTTGCGGTACATCCAGTCGTCCTGCCACCAGGCGCTGGCGCTGCCCGGCAGGGCGAAGCCCAGGCACAGCAGCAAGGTCAATATCAGGCGTTGCATGAGAGGTCTCCAGGCCGATGCCGGTCAGTAGGTCAATCGTTCAGAAAGTCGCCTGCACGCTGAAGTGCACGCGGGAAGCGTTCTTGTCGGTGTTGGGGCCGTCCTTGAGCGGCACGGCCCAGTCGAGGCTGCCGGACAACCAGTCGTTGAGCGTGGCGCGGGTGCCGACGCCGACGCTGGCCAGGCTGTAGCTGTCATCCTGTTCGGGCAGTGCGTCCTGCAGGCGCAACTGGGCGCCCTCGGCGAACAGGTAGAAGCGCCAGTCGCTGATGTAGCTGCCGACGTAGCGGCCAATGGATGGGGTGCGCAGTTCCTGGGAGAACAGCAGGCCGTCGTCCCCGGTGCGTTCGGCGGCGAGATAGCCGCGCACCGAGGTGGCGCCACCGGCGGCGAACTGCTCGTTCGACACCAGCGGCCCCGAGGCCAGCTGGAACGCCAGCTTGGAAGCGCTCTGCCAGGCGCCGGCGAAGTCGAAGGTGTAGCTGCCGTCGCCCTTGAGCGCGGCGAAGCTGGAGTCGGCGCGGTAGCGCTTGTAATCGAACTCGGTATCGTCGCTGCCATAGCCCAGCAGGCTGCGCGTCCCGGCCACCAGGCTCAGGCCGAGGCTCAACTGGTCCTGTTCGGTGAAGCGGTAGCCGGTATAGCCCAAGGTGATCGGGGCGTACTTGAGCGGGACCTTGTCGCTGCTGCCACCCAGGCCGACCTGTTCGTCGAAGTCCTTGAAGTCCACGCCGATCGACAGGGCGTTGGCCCAGGCGCCGACGCCCGGCAGGTTGTAGATCGCCGAAACGCCGTAGGAATGGCCCTTGCCCAGCACATTGGTGCCGCCCACCGTGGCGACATTGCTGTCGGAGTGGTAGCCGGAGAACTGCACGGTCCAGCGCTCGCTCAGCGGCGCGGCGTAGGACCCGGACCAGACCTCGGCGTTGTCACGGTCCTGGGGCGCGGTGAACCAGGTCAGCGAGACGCTGTGGCCTGCCTGCCAGAGGTTGTTGTAGCCCAGGCTGACGACACTGCGCAGCTTCTCGGTGTCGGCGCTGTGGTCGTTGTTCAAGCCCAGGCTCAGGTTCCAGGGTTGCTTATCCTCGACCTGCAGGTCGACGTCCATGGTGCCCGGGCGCTGGCCTTCGCGCACCAGCGGCATGACCTGCCGCCCCGGGGCACGGTTGAGCGTGGCCAGCTCGTTCTGTACCTGGGCGAAATCGGGGACCTTGCCCTCCTCCAACGCCGGCACCTGTTCACGGATCTCCAGCGGCGAATAATGCTTGGCGCCCACCACCCGCACGCGGCCGACCTTGGTTTCGCTCACCTGCAGGTAGACCACGCCGCCTTCGACCTTCTGCTCGGGCAGCTCGACGAACACCGACTGGTAGCCTCGGGCCTGATAGCTTTTCTGCAACGCCTCGCGGGCACCTTCGAGGTCAGCCAGGGTCTTGTCCGGCCCCAGGTAGGGATAGACCGCCTCTTCGATGGCCTGGGCGTCGAGCACGGTGTTGCCGCGCACCACGTATTCATTGATCTCGACCCGGCGCTGCGCCTCGTCCGCGGCCACCTCGACCGCCAGCAGGCACAGCAGCGCCCCTGCGCCCATGCCGCATCGCTTGAAGAAAAAATGCTCCACACCGCCCCCTTGAGCGCCAGGAATTCGTTGGTTTGCTAGTGGTTGTCGCTGGTTGCGGGCTGGCCTTGGTGGCGGGCCAGCCAGCTGTGCAACAGGGCCAGGTTGAGGCTGAACTCGGGCATGGCCTGCAGGCTCGCGCCGAGCACTTCGTCGACCATGCGCTGCAGCAGGGAAACGGCCATGGCACTGCCCAGCAGCACGCCGAGGTCATGGCTGAACAGGCTGAAGTTCCACACCCGCGATTTCAGCTCCAGGCCGGTGAACCAGCGGAACAGCAGGTTGTAGTTGAGCTGCTCGTAGAGCTGCTTCTCGCTGGGCACCGAATACAGCAGCTGCAGGAGCAGCACATGCATCAGCGTGCGCGGGGCAATGATCATGCCCTGCTGCTCGGCCAGCAGCGCCAGCGCGGGCTGGTGCGCGTCCAGCAATGCCTCTATGCGCGGCTTGAGCAGCGCCAGCGAATGGCCGGGCGGCACGCAGCTGGCCACCTCGCGCAGGGCGCCCTGCCAGTCGTCCTGGGAGACGATCCATACCCAGGGGGCGCCGTAGCGGTAGACCGAGACGGGCTGCTTGCGGGCGGCCTCGACGATCTTGGCCAGACGCTGGTCGAGCTCCTGCATTCCCACTTTCGTGTAGCGTTCCATAGTGCCCATTGCCCCGCTCCCAGGCCGGTTCTCAAGGCTTGATTGGCCTGATGGCCAGGTGCCTTGTTGGTGTCCATGGCTTTGACGGGGGTGGCGGATTGCTACCGAAGTTTTGTCATGAAAGGTTCATCAGAGGGGGTGGTTTCGAGGGGGTCGGGGTCGGGGTCGGGGTCGGGGTCGGAAGTGATTGTTTTGATTTTTGTTTGCGCATTCGTAGAAGATGTCGACATTTAGTCACCTTTTCGCCCTTACGGCGACCTACTTTTGTCTTGACAAAAGTAGGCAAAACCGTTCGGCTCCGTTCATACGGCCCCTACGCTTCGCT
>NZ_JAOXMC010000340.1:0-257 GCF_026343815.1 Pseudomonas sp. BJa3
TCAACCGGGTGGTGGTGGCGGTCAAGGCGTTTCGTAGCGAGTATCCGCAACCGGGCCAGGCGATGCGCCTCGCCTCGGGTAACGCCGGTGTCATGGCGGCCATCAACGAGGAGGTGGAGAAGAGCGAGACGCCCATGCTGCTGTATGTCTATGCCGCGATCGCGTTGCTGCTATTCGCGGTCTACCGCGACCTGCGCGCGGTGCTGGAGTGCTGCCTGCCGTTGACCATCGGTACATTCATTGGCTACTGGTTCATG
>NZ_JAOXMC010000341.1:0-257 GCF_026343815.1 Pseudomonas sp. BJa3
GACGGCACACTGACGCTCGACGAATATCTTGCCGTGGTGGAGCAGCGTTTCAACGCTGCGAATCCCGACAAGGACGGCACGCTCGACGCCAAGGAGTTGAACTCGCGCGCCGGTCGCGCCTTGCTGCGATTGTTGCGCTGAGGTCGTCAGCGCTTGACTGGGAGCGAAAACGGCTTGTCCGAGAGCGAAATTTGCGCGTGTTATTCGAGACTCCGCCGTGGCTGCGGTTCGATTCCAGACTTGCATGGCGCCGGACG
>NZ_JAOXMC010000342.1:0-257 GCF_026343815.1 Pseudomonas sp. BJa3
GATTCCATCGCAGCGGGACCTGACCACGCGACATTGTCTGTCGAACTGCTGGACTGTCGTCGATGAATATGTCGAGCCCGGCGCCAGCGCCACCGACGATCGGCGGCCGGTGTTTCAGGCGATGCTGGAACGGGCCTGTGACGCAGATCATCCCTACGACGTCATCGTCGTGCACTCCTTTTCGCGGTTTTTCCGCGACGGTGCCACGATGGAGTTGACGATCCGTAAGCTTCGTCGTCACGGCGTCGAGGTCGTCT
>NZ_JAOXMC010000343.1:0-257 GCF_026343815.1 Pseudomonas sp. BJa3
GGTATCAGGATGGCTTCCCGCCATCTCGGCGGCAGCCGCGTAGGTGCCGACGGTCAGCACCGCGACGGCGAAAACCGTACGAAAACATTTAAACATGGCGGTATCTACCTGATTCCCCGACAGGTGGTCAGCACTATAGTCCAGAAAACCCGGCGCAACGCAAGCGCCCTTGTTAGAATTCGTGAGGCCTTGCCGGATTCCGCAGGCACCCCCATCTCGAGACGTACCATGGCCCTGCTCCCCATCCTCGAATTCCC
>NZ_JAOXMC010000344.1:0-257 GCF_026343815.1 Pseudomonas sp. BJa3
GAACCCTTACATCCTCACCCCCGACCTGAACGGCGAAGGGCTGCACATCGGCATCGTTCGCGCCCGTTTCAATGAAGAGATCGGCCAGGCCGAACTCGAAGCGTGCCTGAAGGAACTGGCTGAACTCGGCGTGGACGAGCGCGACGTGATGGTCGCCACCGTGCCGGGCGCTCTGGAACTGGGCGTGGCCCTGTCGCACATGGCCGAGACCTTCGAGTTCGACGCCCTCATCGCGCTGGGCGCGGTCATCCGCGGCG
>NZ_JAOXMC010000345.1:0-257 GCF_026343815.1 Pseudomonas sp. BJa3
GCAATCTCTGGCGGGCGGCGCGATGGAATCGGTGCGTTTCCTGCTGGAACATTGTGCGCGCTGGGGCCGTCCGCTGAAGGCGGGCACGCTGGTTTCGACGGGCGCCGTCACCGGCGTCCACCGCGTCCACGCCGGCGACGAGGCCGTGTGCATCTTCAAGGGTATCGCAGAGCTTCACTGCTCGGTCGTCAGGGCCGAAGCCAAGTAACGTCATTGGACGCCCACCCCGCCGCCGTTGAGGGACGGAAAAGAGCAGG
>NZ_JAOXMC010000346.1:0-257 GCF_026343815.1 Pseudomonas sp. BJa3
GCCGGCAGGATCTTCGGCAACTGCATCTGCGCCACCGCGACCGGCACGCTGACCCGGACCACGCCGCGCGGCTCGGCGCTGAGGCGGTCCACTACTTCGCGCGCGGCCTGCGCCTCGGCCAGCATCGTCTGCGCATGGCGATGCACGCTCATGCCCACATCGGTCACCGCGAAGCGGCGGGTGGAGCGCTGCAGCAGGCGCACGCCCAGGTCGGTTTCCAGCTGGCTGATGCGCCGGCTGAGGCGGGACTTGGGAAT
>NZ_JAOXMC010000347.1:0-256 GCF_026343815.1 Pseudomonas sp. BJa3
CAATATTGGCCATACGCTGGACGGCGTTTACCGGGCAGGTGAACTGAAATGTTGATCGCGACGGAGAAGAGAGAAAATTCCGCAGAGATGTCTGCCGAGCAATATTGATAGCGCCCGGCTATTTGGGCAGGCAGAGAGCCATCGACGCCTTGAAACGGTCCATCACGACCAGGCTTTTGAAATGCTTGATGTTGTGGTTTTCAAAGAAGGGACGGCGCGATGCGACTGTGGCCTATGGCGCCGACGTTCGGGTGGT
>NZ_JAOXMC010000348.1:0-256 GCF_026343815.1 Pseudomonas sp. BJa3
GGCTGGGCCAAGCCGGTGCCGGTGGATTTCGGCCGCCTGCGCCGTCCCAAGAAAGACATGCTGTGGGTGGCGCTGGCCGGACCCGCCGCCAATCTGCTGATGGCCATCCTGTGGGTGTTTTCGCTGCGCCTGTTCCTGGAATCGGGCATGCAGGAGAGCTTCTGGTTCGAGATGGCGATGGCCGGCGTGCAGGTCAACCTGGTGCTGATGGCGCTGAACCTGCTGCCGATTCCGCCGCTGGATGGGGGACGCATCC
>NZ_JAOXMC010000349.1:0-256 GCF_026343815.1 Pseudomonas sp. BJa3
TATTGATTGTATAAAATAGTATTCATAAAATTACATTATTCTTATTCTGTTAAGGACATTTTTTCTATCGAGGGTTTTGCAATTGCAATGCTCTTTTTCTTATTCTCAATTTTGGCTCAAAAAAGTGTATAGAGATATTATTTTAAATTTAAGATATTTATATTATATTGTTGGTGTTACTGTTGTAAAAAATGATATTTTCTTTGATAAGTATAAGGTTTACCAAGAAGCGCGATGGAGAGATAAAGTTTAGAGT
>NZ_JAOXMC010000034.1:0-20476 GCF_026343815.1 Pseudomonas sp. BJa3
AAGCAGTGACTCGTACATTGCATTCCTGGGAATGGATCTACGAGTCAGTGATTCAGGACAGAAGAATGGACGCCGCCGCCTGACGAAAAGAGGCTGCTCGGAGATCAGGCGTCTATTGCACAACGCCGCCATGGCAGCGAGCCGATCAGCTGCTTGGAAAGACGTCTACGAACAGTATCGGAAAGCGGGTAAAGCAACGACACAGGCGCTGGTAATCCTGGCTAGAAAGCTTGCACGAGTGGCATTCGCCCTGATGAAAAACCAGGACGAATATGTCACCAAAGGCGGAAAACTGGCTTGCTGCAAACCATAGAATCTCCCACGAAGCCCCCTGGGGTCATCGTGTGGAGCAGGCCTGCCAGGCAATGCCTTGAAACAACCATTCATCCCTCTCGGTTGAAATCCTTCCCCCCTCCCCCCATATGAGTCTGCATCAGGCATTTTCGCCCCGCTGCGTGGAGACTCTCCCTTGACTACCATCGTTTCTGTCCGCCGTAACGGCAAAGTCGTCATGGGCGGCGACGGCCAGGTTTCCCTCGGCAACACCGTGATGAAAGGCAACGCCAAGAAAGTGCGTCGCCTGTACAACGGCCAGGTCATCGCCGGTTTTGCCGGTGCCACCGCCGATGCCTTCACCCTGTTCGAGCGCTTCGAAGCCCAGCTGCAGAAACACTCCGGCCACCTGGTGCGTGCCGCCGTCGAGCTGGCAAAGGAATGGCGTACCGACCGCTCGCTGAGCCGCCTGGAAGCGATGCTGGCCGTGGCCAACAAGGATGCATCCCTGATCATCACCGGCAACGGCGACGTGGTCGAACCCGAGGACGGGCTGATCGCCATGGGTTCCGGCGGTGGCTATGCCCAGGCCGCGGCCCGCGCCCTGCTGAACAAGACCGACCTGTCGGCCCGCGAGATCACCGAGGCCGCCCTGAACATCGCCGGCGACATCTGCGTGTTCACCAACCACAACCTGACCATCGAGGAGCAGGACCTGGCCGAGTGAATCAGTTGTTTTGGCGTCCCGCTCGCAGCGGGACTTTTCCACACTGATCACTGTGCTTGAGGACCCCATACATCATGTCCATGACCCCACGCGAAATCGTCCACGAACTCAACCGCCACATCATCGGCCAGGACGACGCCAAGCGCGCTGTCGCCATTGCCCTGCGCAACCGCTGGCGGCGCATGCAGCTACCCGCCGAGCTGCGTGCCGAAGTCACCCCCAAGAACATCCTGATGATCGGCCCCACCGGCGTGGGCAAGACCGAAATCGCCCGCCGCCTGGCCAAGCTGGCCAATGCGCCGTTCATCAAGGTCGAGGCGACCAAGTTCACCGAGGTTGGCTACGTTGGCCGTGACGTCGAGTCGATCATCCGCGACCTGGCCGACGCCGCGCTGAAGATGCTGCGCGAGCAGGAGATCGTCCGCGTGCGCCACCGCGCCGAGGACGCCGCCGAGGACCGCATCCTCGATGCCCTGCTGCCGCAGGCGCGGGTCAGCAGCTTCAGCGAGGAAGCCCAGCAGAGCAGCAGCGACTCCAACACCCGCCAGCTGTTCCGCAAGCGCCTGCGCGAAGGCCAGCTGGACGACAAGGAAATCGAGATCGAAGTCGCCGAGAACATGGGCGTCGAGATCGCCGCGCCGCCCGGCATGGAGGAGATGACCAACCAGCTGCAGAGCCTGTTCGCCAACATGGGCAAGGGCAAGCGCAAGGCGCGCAAGCTCAAGGTCAAGGACGCGCTGAAGATGGTCCGCGACGAAGAAGCCGGCCGCCTGGTCAATGAGGAAGAGCTCAAGGCCAAGGCCCTGGAAGCGGTCGAGCAGCACGGTATCGTGTTCATCGACGAAATCGACAAGGTTGCCAAGCGTGGTAACGTTGGCGGCGCCGATGTCTCCCGTGAAGGCGTGCAGCGCGACCTGCTGCCGCTGATCGAAGGCTGCACCGTCAACACCAAGCTGGGCATGGTCAAGACAGACCACATCCTGTTCATCGCCTCCGGCGCGTTCCACCTGAGCAAGCCGAGCGACCTGGTGCCCGAGCTGCAAGGCCGCCTGCCGATCCGTGTCGAGCTCAAGGCGCTGACCCCGGAAGACTTCGAGCGCATCCTCAAGGAGCCGCACGCCTCGCTGACCGAGCAGTACAGCGCCCTGCTCAAGACCGAGGGCCTGAACATCGAGTTCGCCGACGAGGGCCTCAAGCGCCTGGCCGAGATCGCCTACCAGGTCAACGAGAAGACCGAGAACATCGGTGCCCGCCGCCTGCACACCCTGCTCGAGCGCCTGCTCGAAGAGGTGTCGTTCAGCGCCGGCGACCTGGCCAGCGCTCACGACGAGACGCCGATCCACATCGACGCCGCCTACGTCAACAGCCACCTGGGTGAGCTGGCGCAGAACGAAGACCTGTCGCGTTACATCCTGTAAGACCTCAGGGGGGCCGCCTTGCGGCCCCCTTGCACAATGCCTGGAATCACTCGAAGCTTGCAGCTTGAAGCCAAAGAGAGAGTCACCCATGGCCCGCCTACCCACCGCGATCAATCTGCACAAAGCCTCCAAGACCCTCACCCTCACCTACGCCCCCGGCGAGGTCTACCACCTGCCCGCCGAGTTCCTGCGCGTGCACTCGCCTTCCGCCGAAGTCCAGGGCCACGGCAATCCCATCCTGCAATTCGGCAAGATCAACGTCGGCCTCAGCGGCCTGGAACCGGCCGGTCAATATGCACTGAAACTGACCTTCGACGACGGCCATGACTCAGGATTGTTCACCTGGGAATACCTCGAGCAGCTGTGCCTGCGCCAGGAGCAGCTATGGGCCGACTACCTCGACGAATTGCACAAAGCGGGCAAATCCCGCGACCCGTCCGAATCGGTGGTGAAATTGATGCTCTAGCTCAAGCCCCGCAAGCTTTAGAGCGCATTTTCTAATCTCATCTGCTTGAATGCCTGGATGACTGCCAAAGATTGGCTGTCTTGCGCATTACACGAAAGTCGGGTAACCAATGGAGCTGGCAAGTTCCCTGCATCGCCTCCGGGCAGGCAGGGCCAGGCCGGTATGTAGAGGTCGCGAGCGAAAGCAGGTTGTCTTCACACGCAGAAACCCCAGCAGCTCATCATCGGCACGCATCCGGTCGCAGCACCGCTGTTCCTTATCACTGGTCACCCGAGTAGCAGTACCGGGCTGTCACAGCACACCGGTACTCGTCTCAGGACAACGGAGCGTCGTAGATGAGTAACAAGAACAACGATGAGTTGCAGCGGCAGGCCTCGGAAAACACCCTGGGGCTGAACCCGGTCATCGGCATTCGCCGCAAGGATCTACTGACATCGGCGCGCACGGTATTGCGCCAGGCCATGCGCCAGCCCTTGCACAGCGCCAAGCACGTGGCGCACTTTGGCCTGGAGCTGAAGAACGTCCTGCTGGGCAAGTCGGCGCTGCAACCGGAAGGCGACGACCGTCGCTTCAGCGACCCGGCGTGGAGCAAGAACCCCCTTTATCGCCGCTACCTGCAGACCTATCTGGCCTGGCGCAAGGAACTCAACGACTGGATCAGCGAGAGCGACCTGTCGCCGCAGGACATCAGCCGCGGGCAGTTCGTCATCAACCTGGTGACCGAGGCCATGGCCCCCACCAACACCCTCTCCAACCCGGCCGCGGTCAAGCGCTTCTTCGAGACCGGCGGCAAGAGCCTGCTCGACGGCTTGTCCAACCTGGCCAAGGACATCGTCAACAACGGCGGCATGCCCAGCCAGGTGAACATGGAAGCCTTCGAGGTCGGCAAGAACCTCGGCACCAGCGAAGGCGCGGTGGTGTACCGCAACGATGTGCTGGAGCTGATCCAGTACAGCCCCATCACCGAGCAGGTGCACAGCCGCCCGCTGCTGGTAGTGCCGCCGCAGATCAACAAGTTCTACGTCTTCGACCTGAGCCCGGAAAAGAGCCTGGCGCGCTTCTGCCTGCGCTCACAGCAACAGACTTTCATCGTCAGCTGGCGCAACCCGACCAAGGCCCAGCGCGAGTGGGGCCTGTCCACCTACATCGACGCACTCAAGGAAGCCGTCGACGCGGTACTGGCAATCACCGGCAGCAAGGACCTGAACATGCTCGGTGCCTGCTCCGGGGGTATCACTTGCACGGCGCTGGTGGGCCACTACGCCGCCCTCGGCGAGAAAAAGGTCAATGCCCTGACCCTGCTGGTAAGCGTGCTCGACACCACCGTCGACACCCAGGTGGCATTGTTCGTCGACGAGCAGACCCTGGAGGCGGCCAAGCGTCACTCCTATCAGTCCGGTGTGCTCGAAGGTAGCGACATGGCCAAGGTGTTCGCCTGGATGCGCCCCAATGACCTGATCTGGAACTACTGGGTCAACAACTACTTGCTCGGCAACGAGCCGCCAGTGTTCGACATTCTGTTCTGGAATAACGACACCACCCGATTGCCGGCCGCCTTCCACGGCGACCTGATCGAAATGTTCAAGAACAACCCGCTGACCCGCTCCAATGCCCTCGAGGTGTGCGGCACCGCCATCGACCTGAAACAGGTCGACTGCGACATCTACAGCGTTGCCGGAACCGCCGACCACATCACGCCCTGGCAGTCGTGCTACCGCTCGGCCCACCTGTTCGGCGGCAAGATCGAGTTCGTGCTGTCCAACAGTGGCCATATCCAGAGCATTCTCAACCCACCGGGCAACCCCAAGGCGCGCTTCATGACCGGCGAGGATCGCCCGGACGACCCGGTGGCCTGGCAGGAGAACGCGGTCAAGCACGCCGACTCCTGGTGGCTGCACTGGCAGGCCTGGCTGGGTGAGCGCGCCGGCGAACTCAAGAAGGCACCTACACGCCTGGGTAACCGCGCCTATACCGCAGGCGAGGCCGCACCGGGAACATACGTGCACGAGCGTTGAGCCGAACCGCCGTGGTGCGCCTGTGGCGCAGCGCGGCGCTACTTTCACCACAGAGTCACGCGCATGCCGCAACCGTATATCTTCAGGACCGTCGAGCTGGACGACCAGTCCATCCGCACTGCGGTCCGCCCGGGCAAGCCTCACCTGACGCCGCTGCTGATCTTCAACGGCATCGGCGCCAACCTCGAGCTGGTGTTTCCATTCATCGAGGCCCTGGACCCGGACCTGGAGGTCATCGCCTTCGACGTGCCCGGGGTGGGCGGCTCGTCCACGCCCCGTCACCCCTACCGTTTTCCCGGCTTGGCCAAGCTGACCGCGCGCATGCTCGATTACCTGGATTACGGCCAGGTCAACGTCATCGGCGTGTCCTGGGGCGGCGCCCTGGCCCAGCAGTTCGCCCACGACTACCCCGAACGCTGCAAGAAACTGGTGCTGGCCGCCACCGCCGCCGGCGCGGTGATGGTACCGGGCAAGCCCAAGGTGTTGTGGATGATGGCCAGCCCACGGCGCTACGTGCAGCCCTCCCATGTCATCCGCATCGCGCCGCTGATCTATGGCGGCGGCTTTCGCCGGGATCCGGACCTGGCCATGCACCATGCCTCGAAGGTTCGTTCGGGCGGCAAGCTGGGCTACTACTGGCAGCTGTTCGCCGGGCTCGGCTGGACCAGCATCCACTGGCTGCACAAGATCCACCAGCCCACCCTGGTGCTGGCCGGCGACGACGATCCGCTGATCCCGCTGATCAACATGCGCCTGCTGGCCTGGCGGATTCCCAATGCCCAGCTACACATAATCGATGATGGCCACCTGTTCCTGATCACCCGGGCCGAGGCCGTCGCCCCGATCATCATGAAATTCCTCGAGCAAGAACGCCAACGTGCGGTCATGCACCCTCGGCCAGCGGCACGGGGGTAGGAAGGCTTTTTATTGCGTCAGCACGGGCCTTTGCGGGCACTCCCAGGCAGGTGATGCGAGCCTGCAGGAGTTGCTTTACCCGCACCAAGGCCAACGCGGAAATGGATCTGACGAAGGAGTGTTGGCATGAAGGACAAACCGGCCAGAGGATCGACACCGGTCCCCGCCACGAGCATGAACGTGCAGAACGCCATCACCGGACTGCGCGGTCGCGACCTGTTCTCGACCCTGCGCCAGGTCAGCCGGATCGGCCTGCGCAATCCGCTACACACCGCGCATCACCTGCTGACCCTCGGCGGCCAGCTGGGACGCGTGCTGATCGGCGACAGCCCCTACCAGCCCCACCCACGGGACACCCGCTTCAGCGACCCGACCTGGAGCCAGAACCCGTTCTACCGCCGCGGCCTGCAGGCCTACCTTGCCTGGCAGAAGCAGACGCGCCTGTGGATCGAGGAAAGCAGCCTGGCCGACGACGATCGGGCCCGGGCGCAGTTCCTGTTCAACCTGGTCAGCGACGCCTTCGCCCCTAGCAACTCGCTGCTCAACCCGCTAGCGGTCAAGGAACTGTTCAACACCGGCGGCCTGAGCCTTCTGCGCGGTGTCAGCCACATGCTCGACGACCTGCGCCACAACGACGGCCTGCCACGGCAGGTGGACGAACGGGCCTTCGAGGTTGGCGGCAACCTGGCCGCCACACCGGGCGCAGTGGTGTTTCGCAACGAGCTGCTGGAGCTGATCCAGTACAAGCCCATGAGCGAGAAACAGTACGCCCGACCTCTGTTGGTGGTGCCACCACAGATCAACAAGTTCTATATCTTCGACCTGGGCCCGACCAACAGCTTCGTCCAGTACATGCTCAAGCAGGGCCTGCAGGTATTCATGGTCAGCTGGCGCAACCCCGACCCACGCCACCGCGAGTGGGGCCTGTCCAGCTATGTACAGGCCCTGGAGGAGGCGCTCAACGCTTGTCGAAGCATCAGCGGCAGCCGCGACCCCAACCTGATGGGCGCCTGTGCCGGCGGCCTGACCATGGCCGCGCTGCAGGGCCACCTGCAGGCGAAGAAGCAGCTGCGCAAGGTGCGCAGTGCCACCTACCTGGTGAGCCTGCTCGACAGCCAGTTCGACAGCCCCGCCAGCCTGTTCGCCGACGAGCAGACCATCGAGGCGGCCAAGCGCCGCTCCTACCAGCGCGGCGTGCTGGACGGCGGCGAGGTGGCACGGATCTTCGCCTGGATGCGCCCCAACGACCTGATCTGGAACTACTGGGTCAACAACTACCTGATGGGCAAGACGCCGCCGGCCTTCGACATCCTCTACTGGAACGCCGACAGCACGCGCCTGCCGGCCGCGCTGCACGGCGACCTGCTGGATTTCTTCAAGCTCAACCCGCTGACCTTCCCCGAAGGCCTGGAGGTGTGCGGCACTCCGATCGACCTCTCGCAGGTCGGACTGGACAGCTTCACCGTGGCCGGCAGCAACGACCACATCACCCCTTGGGACGCGGTGTACCGCTCGGCCCTGCTGCTCGGCGGCGAGCGGCGCTTCATCCTGGCCAACAGCGGCCATATCCAGAGCATCATCAACCCGCCCGGCAACCCCAAGGCCTACTACCTGGAAAACCCCAAGCTCTCCAGCGACCCGCGGGCCTGGTTCCACGACGCCCAGCGCCGAGACGGCAGCTGGTGGCCCCTGTGGCTGGAATGGATAGAGCAGCGCTCCGGCACGCCCAGGACGCCACGCGACGAGCTGGGCAACGCCACTTATCCACCGCTGGGCCCCGCGCCCGGCAGCTACGTACTGGCACGCTGACCGGATGAAGACCCGCGACCGAATCCTCGAATGTGCCTTGCAGCTGTTCAACCGCCAGGGCGAACCGAACGTCTCGACCCTGGAGATCGCCAACGAACTGGGGATCAGCCCTGGCAACCTCTACTACCACTTCCACGGCAAGGAGCCGTTGGTGATCGGCCTGTTCGAGCGTTTCGAAGAGCAATTGATGCCACTGCTCGACCCGCCGCTGGACGTACGCCTGGATGCCGAGGACTACTGGCTGTTCCTGCACCTGATCGTCGAACGCATGGCCCAGTACCGTTTCCTGTTCCAGGACCTGTCCAACCTGACCGGGCGCCTGCCCAAGCTGGCGCGGGGCATGCGCAGCCTGATCAACGCCCTCAAGCGCACCTTGGCCGCGCTGCTGGCCAGTCTCAAGGGCCAAGGCCAGGTGACCAGCGAGACCCAGGCACTGGGGCAATTGGTGGAACAGATCACCCTGACCCTGATGTGCTCGCTTGATTATCAGCGCGTGCTTGGCCGCGAGGGCGATGTCGGCGTGGTGGTGTACCAGGTGATGATGCTGGTAGCGCCGCACCTGCAGCCCCCGGCGCGGATCGCGGCGGAGCAACTGGCAATGCGTTATCTGGAAGGCTGAAGCACTCGCGGGGCAAGTTCGCCCCACGAGTGCTTGGCTTCGTGAGAGCGGGCTTGCCCCGCGATCCGTGCGACGCGATGTCAGGCCTGGGAGCCTGTGCTCACCGGTGCCGACGGCGTGTTGCCAGCCGGCGCCGCGCTCGGTGCCGGGGCAGCGGTGGCAGCAGGCGCCGGTGCAGCCGGCTTGGCGGCGACAGGCTTGGCTGGCGTCGCTTTCTTCACGGCCGGCTTCTTCGCCGCAGCAGGTTTTGCTGCAGGTCTTGCCGCAACAGGCTTGACCCCGGCCTTGGCAGCCGGCTTCGCGGCGGCGGTTTTCGCCGCAGGTTTCGCCGCAGGTTTCGCCGCAGGTTTTGCTGCAGCGGTCTTGGCTGCTGGCTTGGCTGCTGCCTTGGCCAACGGTTTGGCGGCCGTCTTGCTGGCGCTGGTCTTGGAAATTGGGGTGACCGAGGCACCGGTCAGTTTCTCGATCTGCTTGGTCAGCGAATCGACCTGCTGGTGCAGGGCCTTGATCTCATTGCGGCTGGGCACGCCCAGGCGCGAGATGGCGCTGTTCAGGCGCTTGTCGAAGGCTTCCTCCAGCTCGCTCCACTTGCCCAGCGCACGATCCTTCACGCCCGACACTCGCGAATTGGTCGACGACTTGGCGCTTTCAGCCACGTCTTCGGCAGTTTTCTTCGCCTGCTTCTCGGCCTTCTCGCCGTCTTTCACCAGCGAATCGAACAGCTTCGGACCGTCCTGGTCGACCTTGGAGTAGATACCCAGGCCAGCCAACCAGATCTTGCGGGAGTACTTCTCGATTCCGCCGATCCAGGAGCTGCCTTCTTTCTCGGTGTTCTTCTTGCCAGCCATCCTGCTCTCCTTATGGTTTGTGCGCGACGCGCTCGAGCAGCTCGTGCAGCTGTTCAAGCTTGATGGACAACGCCTCAACGTCATGTTTAGACGGAATGCCGAGGCGATTCAAGGCGCGACCGACACGGGCGTCGAAGGCGCGTTCGATTTTGTCCAGCTGCGCCTCGACCCGGCCGGGCACGCGGGTGACTTCCTGGGTGGCTTCGTCGATCTGGGTATTGGCGGCTTCGACAGCCTTGTCGAGGCGTTTCTTGCCGCGCTTCTCGACGCCTTCGCCGGCTTTTACCAACTCCTTGAAGTAGTCGGAGCCTTCCTGGCCGACACGGGCGTAGGCACCGATGCCCGCCAGCCAGATCTTGCGGGCGTAGCCGCGCACCTCGCCCAGCGTGCTGCCTTGGGCGTCGTCTTTCTGCTTGAGATTCACTTTGGCCATGCTCTGCACCTCATGCTCATTTAAGGGAGGGAGGAACTGCCCGGGGTGGTAGGGCTTGAGCGTGAAGGTAGGCGGAAAAATTAGAATCCTCACCCTAAGGTGGAGTCATGCAGCGTTTGCGTTTACGTGGGCTTGCCCCGCGATAGCGCCAGCCCGGGCAATCGCTATCGCGGGGCAAGCCCGCTCCCACGATAGCTGCTCCCACAAGGCCTGCTCCCACAAACAGCAAGGAACCCGTGACCTCAGGCCAGCGCCTTGTCCAGGGCCCGCTCGATCTCGCCCTTGATGGTGCCGCTCATCATCGACAGCATCATGCCCAGCTTGAGCTCGACGCGGATGGTGTCCTCACCGATATGCACACTGCCGTTGGCGCCGCTGCGTTTCACATCGACGCGATCACCGTTCCAGCTGGCCTTGAGGTCGTATTCGCGGGTCAGCTTGTCCACCAGCGCCTCGGCCTTGGCGCGAGCGGCTTCACGGCCGAGGGTGTGTTTGCGTTCGACGCTGATCTGGGTCATGCGGGTGATCCTGGATATGAATACATAATCGCCATTATGCCCGCCCCCTTTGCATGACACACCCCGCCAAGACAAATCCGCCCGTAGCCCCTAGAATGGCCGTAATTTTTTTCTGGTGAAGCGATATGACCGACCAGCGCAAAGGCGACCACGCCGAACCCACCACCCACTTCGGCTACCAGGACGTTCCCGAGAGCCAGAAGGCGAAGAAAGTCGCCGAGGTGTTCCACTCGGTGGCCGCCAAGTACGACCTGATGAACGACGTGCTGTCCGGCGGCATGCACCGCCTGTGGAAGCGCTTCACCATCGAGCTGTCCGGGGTGCGCAGCGGCAACCGCGTGCTGGACATCGCCGGTGGCACGGGCGACCTGGCCGCCAAGTTCTCGCGCCTGGTCGGCCCGACCGGGCAGGTGGTGCTGGCCGACATCAACGAATCAATGCTCAAGGTGGGCCGCGACCGCCTGCTCGACCGCGGCGTGTCGGGCAATATCGAGTTCGTCCAGGCCGACGCTGAAAAGCTGCCGTTCCCGGACAACCACTTCGACTGCGTGACCATCGCCTTCGGCCTGCGCAACGTGACGCACAAGGATGCGGCCATCCGCTCCATGCTGCGCGTGCTCAAGCCCGGTGGCCGCCTGTTGATCCTGGAATTCTCCAAGCCGACCAACAAGCTGATGTCCAAGGCCTACGACGCCTACTCGTTCGCCTTCATGCCGCTGGCCGGCAAGCTCATCACCAACGACTCGGAAAGCTACCGTTACCTGGCCGAATCGATCCGCATGCACCCCGACCAGGAGACGCTCAAGAGCATGATGGTCGAGGCAGGCTTCGACCGCGTCACCTACCACAACATGACCAGCGGTATCGTCGCCGTGCACCGGGGGATCAAGCCCTGATGCTCCTGGCCGGCCTGCTCGCCAGCGTCGAGCACGGGCTCAACCGTGTCCTGCGCCTGGACAGCACCGCCCTCCCGCGCCTGGCGGCGCTGGAAGGCAAGGTGATCGAGATCGACTGCGTGCAGCCGGCCCTGAAGCTGTTCGTGCTGCCCGACGAGGAAGGCCTGATGCTTGCCGCCCACTGGGAAAGCGAGGTCGACTGCACCCTGCGCGCCCCCGCCGGGCGCCTGGCGCAGCTGGCATTGGCCAAAGACAAGACCGCGGTGCTGCACAGCCCCCAGGTCGAGCTGCATGGCGACAGCGCCGTGCTGCTCGACCTGTTCGGCATCCTGCAGGACCTGGAACTGGACTGGGAACACGAACTGCAGCGTTGGCTGGGGCCGGTCCCCACCGCGCTGATCGCCGGCCACCTGCGCTTGCGTGCGCGCTGGACCCGCCAGGGCCTGGCCCGCTTCGGCGAGAATCTCTCCGAGTACCTGGCCGAGGAATCGCGTACCCTGGTCGGCAAACGCGAAGCCGAAGCGGCATTCAGCGAGCTCGATGCGCTGAAAGTCGATATCGAACGCCTCGAGGCACGCCTGCGCCGCCTCGCCCACACTCTTGATACCAGCGATAACGCATGAAGCTGCTCGCCGTCCGCCGTCTGTTGCGCATCCAGCGCGTCGTGATCCGCTACCGCCTCGATGACCTGCTGTTCGAACAACCCCTGCTGCCCTGGTGGCTGGCCAGCCTGCGCCTGCTGATGCCCTGGCGCTGGCTGCCGCGCAAGCCCCTGGAGCTGAGCCGCGGCGCACGCCTGCGCCTGGCGCTGCAGGACCTGGGGCCGATCTTCATCAAGTTCGGCCAGTTGCTCTCCACCCGCCGCGACCTGCTGCCCACCGACATCGCCGACGAGCTGATGCTGCTGCAGGACCGCGTGCCACCGTTCGACCCGCAGCACGCCGTGGCGCTGATCGAAGCACAGCTCGGCGCCAAGGTAAGCGAGGTGTTCAGTCGTTTCGACGTTGAGCCGCTGGCCTCGGCTTCGGTGGCCCAGGTACACGCCGCCCGCCTGAAGAGCGGCGAGGAAGTGGTGGTCAAGGTGGTGCGCCCGGGCCTCAAGCCGGTCATCGCCCAGGACCTGGCCTGGCTGTTCCTGATCGCCAAGGCCGCCGAGCGCGCCTCGGCCGATGCCCGTCGCCTGCACCCGGTGGAAATCGTCGGCGACTACGAAAAGACCATCTACGACGAGCTCGACCTGCTGCGCGAGGCCGCCAACGCCAGCCAGCTGCGGCGCAACTTCGAAGGCTCCGAGCTGATGTACGTGCCCCAGGTCTACTGGGACTTCTGCCGGCCCAAGGTACTGGTGATGGAGCGCATCTACGGCGTGCCGGTCACCGACATGGCGACGCTGGCCGACCAGCGCACCGACATGAAGATGCTGGCCGAACGCGGCGTCGAGGTGTTCTTCACCCAGGTGTTCCGCGACAGCTTCTTCCATGCCGACATGCACCCGGGCAACATCTTCGTCAGCACGGTCAAGCCGTGGAGCCCGCAATACATCGCCATCGACTGCGGTATCGTCGGCAGCCTCACCGCCGAGGACCAGGACTACCTGGCCCGCAACCTGATCGCCTTCTTCAAGCGCGACTACCGCCGCGTGGCCCAGCTGCACATCGATTCGGGCTGGGTACCGGCGCAGACCAAGGTCAACGAATTCGAAGCGGCGATCCGCACGGTGTGCGAGCCGATCTTCGAAAAACCGCTCAAGGATATCTCCTTCGGCCAGGTGCTGATGCGCCTGTTCCAGACGGCCCGGCGCTTCAACATGGAAGTCCAGCCACAACTGGTGCTGCTGCAGAAGACCCTGCTCAATATCGAAGGCCTGGGTCGCCAGCTCTACCCCGACCTGGACCTGTGGAGCACCGCCAAGCCCTTCCTCGAACGCTGGATGCGCGAGCGCATGAGCCCCAAGGCGGTAATCGGCAACCTCTACAGCCAGGCCGAGCAACTGCCGCACCTGGCCGACATGACCCGCGACCTGCTCGAGCGCCTGTCGCAACCGCACCTGCACGACCCGCAACTGCCCGAGCGACGCCGCGCCGGCGACAACTGGGCGCTGCGCCTGCTCGGTGCCGGCCTGCTCGGCGGTGGTGCCACCCTGGCGGCCGGCGCGGTCAGCCTCAGCGCCCCGGCCGCCTGGCCCGCGTGGTTGATGCTGGCAGCGGGCCTGTACCTGATCGTGCGCCGATAGCCAGCCGCGCCGCCGGCTGGCACACTAGCGTACAGGGGCCCGGTACGGGAGCGGGCCCGGTTTGGAGTCGACGATGAAAGACTGGCTGGACGAGATCAAGTGGAACAGCGATGGCCTGGTACCGGCGATCGCCCAGGACCACAAGACCGGGCGCGTGCTGATGATGGCCTGGATGAACCGTGAATCCCTCGCCCTGACCGCAGCCGAGCATCGCGCCATCTACTGGTCGCGCTCGCGGGGCAAGCTGTGGCGCAAGGGCGAAGAGTCGGGCCATGTGCAGAAGCTGCACGAAATGCGCCTGGACTGCGACGCCGACGTGATCATCCTGATGGTCGAGCAACTGGGCCATATCGCCTGCCATACCGGCCGCGAAAGCTGCTTCTATCGCGTGTTCGAAGACGGCCAGTGGAAAATTGTCGATCCGGTCCTCAAGGATCCGGACGCCATCTATAGCGCAGGACATTGACATGAGCGACACGCTAGACCGCCTCGCCGAGGTCCTGGAAGAACGCAAGCACGCGGCGCCCGACAGCAGCTACGTGGCCAGCCTGCATCACAAGGGCTTGAACAAGATCCTCGAGAAGCTCGGCGAAGAGTCCATCGAGACCATCATCGCTGCCAAGGATGCCGCCGTCAGCAAGGATTACAGCGATGTCATCTACGAGACCGCGGACCTGTGGTTTCATAGCCTGGTCATGCTCAGCGCGCTGGGCCAGCATCCGCAGGCAGTGCTCGACGAACTGGAGCGCCGCTTCGGCCTTTCCGGCCATGACGAGAAGGCCGCCCGTCAGCCACAGGCCTGACCGCGCGTATTTACAGGAACGGGCTTGCCCCGCGATAGCGCCGGTTCCGGCTGACATACATTTTTCAGGAGTACGAAATGGGTATTTTTGACTGGAAACACTGGATCGTCCTGCTGGTCGTCGTGGTGCTGGTGTTCGGCACCAAGAAACTGAAGAACTTCGGCAGCGACCTGGGCGAATCGATCAAGGGCTTCCGCAAGGCCATGAACGAAGAAGAAGTCAAGCCGGCCGAGCAGACCCCACCGCCGGCGCAACCTGCTGCGCCGGTGCAGAACACCGCGCAGCAGGCCCAGGGCCACACCATCGAAGGCCAGGCCCAGCCGGTTCAAGAGCCGCAGCGGAAAGACTGACCCATGTTCGGTATCAGTTTCAGCGAGCTGCTGCTCGTCGGCCTGGTCGCCCTGCTGGTGCTCGGCCCCGAGCGCTTGCCGGGGGCCGCACGCACTGCCGGGCTATGGATCGGCCGCCTCAAGCGCAGCTTCAACGCGATCAAGATGGAAGTCGAGCGCGAGATCGGCGCCGACGACATCCGCCGCCAGCTGCACAACGAGCACATCCTGCAGATGGAGCAGGAGGCCAAGCGCATCCTCAATCCGCTGACGCCGCCCACACAGCCGCCGGCAAACGCTGAAACGCCCGCCACGCCTGCCGCCGACGCAGCGCCCGCGCAGCCGGCCGCAGCAACACCCTCCGAACCGCCACAACCGCCGCGAGCCCCATGAGCGAGAATCCGGAAACCGACCAGCCGATGCCGCTGGTCTCGCACCTGACCGAGCTGCGCACCCGCCTGCTGCGCTGCGTCGCCGCCATCTTCCTGATCTTCGCCGGGCTGTTCTCCTTCGCCCAGCAGATCTACACCTTGGTCTCGGCGCCGCTGCGCGAGCACTTGCCGGCCAACGCGACGATGATCGCCACCGACGTGGCCTCGCCGTTCCTGACGCCGTTCAAGTTGACCATGATCGTCTCGCTGTTCCTGGCAATCCCGTTCATCCTCCAGCAGATCTGGGGTTTCATTGCCCCCGGCCTGTACCGCCATGAGAAGCGCATCGCCATCCCGCTGTTGGTGTCGAGCATCTTCCTGTTCTACGCCGGCATGGCCTTCGCCTATTTCCTGGTGTTCCCGCTGATCTTCGGCTTCTTCGCCAGCGCCACGCCCGAAGGCGTGTCGATGATGACCGACATTTCCAGCTACCTCGATTTCGTCATGACTCTGTTCTTCGCCTTCGGGGTCGCTTTCGAGATCCCGGTAGCGGTGGTGCTGCTGGTGTGGATCGGCGTGGTCGACGTGCAGTACCTGAAGAAGATCCGCCCGTACGTGATCATCGGCTGCTTCGTGGTCGGCATGATCCTCACCCCACCGGACATCTTCTCCCAGACCCTCCTGGCCGTGCCCATGTGGATGCTGTTCGAGGTCGGCGTGCTGTGCGGCAGTCTGATCCGCAAGCGCAGCCATGAGCCGGACGAAGCGAACAACGACCACAACGACCAGCCGCCTGCGACCCAACCGTGAATCTGTTGCTCCTCGAAGAGGCCGACTTCGTGTCGGCCGACCGTGTTGTCCTGGCTGATCGCCGCTTCATCCACATGCAGGAGATCCACCGCGTGGCGGTGGGCGACAGCCTGCGCGTGGGCCGCGTAAACGGCTTGATGGGCAAGGCCGAGGTCGTGCGCCTCGAGCATCACGAAGCCGAACTGCAGGTAGCCTTCGACCAGCAGCCACCGGCCAAGCTGCCGCTTACCCTGGTGCTGGCCGTGCCGCGTCCGAAGATGCTGCGCCGGCTGTTACAGACGGTCGCCACCCTGGGCGTGCCGCGGCTGATCCTGGTCAACAGCTACAAGGTCGAGAAGAGCTTCTGGCAGACGCCGTTCCTCCAGCCCGAGACCATCCGCGAAAACCTCATTCTCGGTCTGGAGCAAGCCCGTGACACGGTGCTGCCGGAGGTGATCATCGAGAAGCGCTTCAAGCCCTTCGTCGAAGACCGCCTGCCCGCCATTGCCGCAGACACCCTCGGCCTGGTCGGGCATCCTGGCCCCTACCCCGCTTGCCCACGGGCCGTTGAAGGCCCGGTAACCCTGGCGATCGGCCCGGAGGGCGGCTGGATTCCCTATGAAGTCGAGCTGCTAGGAAAGGCTGGCCTTGAGCCCGTGCAATTAGGGGATAGGATCCTACGCGTGGAGACGGCCGTGACGGCCTTGCTTTCGCGAATTTTCTGACGAAACAGTCAGCTTTTTCTCATCAAGTTTCCCCGCAGTGCGCCGATGCCCTATGCAACAAAACAATAATCCGCACTGCCACGCGCCGGGGAGTCGTCTATGTACCGTTGGTTTGCCCAGTCACTGGGAAATGTAAGCGTCAATCGCAAGTTGGGGATCGGCTTCGGCCTGGTGCTACTGCTCACCCTGGGCATCACCTTCACCGGTTGGCTGGGCATCGACAGCGTCACCAGCCGTGGTGACAAGCTCGGCAATATCTCGGTAATCCACCAGTACACCCAGGACCTGCGCCTCGCCCGCTTGGCCTATGAGCGCAACCGTGATGACGCCTCCGTAGCCGAGCTGGAGAAGGCCCTGGCCAACCTCGAGCGCCAGGTGCAGTTCATGCTCGGGCAGATCGAACTGCCCGCCGACCGCCAGCGCCTGGACCAGCAACAAGGCGCCGTGCGCCAGTACCAGCAAGCCTTCGCCGAGCTCAGGCAGGCCGGCCAGCGTCGCGAGGCCAGCCGGGGCACCCTGGGCGACAGCGCCGACAAGGCTGCCGAACTGATCGGCAAGGTCCAGCAGCGCCTGCTGCAGGGCGGCGATATCCAGCAGTACCAGGAGGCTGTGCAAGTCGCGGCGCTGCTGCAGCAGGCGCGTTTCCAGGTGCGTGGCTACACCTATAGCGGCAAGGCCGAATTCCAGCAGACAGCGCTCACTGCCATCGACCAGGCCCTGACCGTGCTCAAGGCCCTGCCCGCCAGGCTCCCCGCCGAGTTCGCCGCCAGCCTGGACGACGCCGCCAGCGCGCTGGCCGCCTACCGCGACGCGGTGAAGCAGTTCGGCAATGCCCAGGCCGCCAGCGAGCAAGCGTTGACGCGCATGTCCGCACAGGGTCAGGTGCTGCTGGACACCAGCCAGGCAATGACCGTTTCGCAAACCGCCGTACGCGACCAGGGCACCCAACAGGCCAAGACCCTACTGGCCGGTGCCACGGCGCTGGCCTTGCTGCTGGGCGTGCTCGCCGCGTTCGCCATTACCCGGCAGATCATCGTGCCCCTGCGCCAGACCCTCGCCGCCGCCGAACGCGTGGCCGGAGGCGACCTGCGCCAGGATCTCAAGAGCGATCGACGCGACGAACTGGGCCAGTTGCAGGCCAGCATGCAACGCATGACCCAGGGCCTGCGCGAACTGATCGGTGGCATCGGCGACGGCGTGACCCAGATTGCCAGCGCCGCCGAGGAACTGTCAGCGGTCACCGAGCAGACCAGCGCCGGGGTCAACAACCAGAAGGTCGAGACAGACCAGGTCGCCACCGCCATGAACGAGATGGCCGCCACCGTCCAGGAAGTGGCGCGCAACGCCGAACAGGCCTCGGAAGCGGCACTGATGGCCGACCAGCAGGCCCGCGAAGGTGACAAGGTGGTGGGCGAGGCGATCAGCCAGATCGAGCGTCTGGCCAGCGAAGTGGTCAACTCCAGCGAAGCGATGAACCAGCTAAAGGCCGAGAGCGACAAGATCGGCAGTGTGCTCGATGTGATCAAGTCGGTGGCCCAACAGACCAACCTGCTGGCCCTCAACGCCGCCATCGAGGCGGCCCGTGCCGGCGAGGCGGGCCGTGGCTTCGCCGTGGTCGCCGACGAAGTACGCAGCCTGGCCCAGCGCACCCAGCAGTCCACCGAAGAGATCGAAGAGCTGATTGCCAGCCTGCAGAACGGTACCGAGCGCGTGGCCGGTGTCATGGACAGCAGCCGTGCCCTCACCGACAGCAGCGTGGAACTGACGCGCCGCGCCGGCGATTCGCTGGGCACCATCACCCGCACTGTGTCGTCGATCCAGTCGATGAACCAGCAGATCGCCACTGCCGCCGAGCAACAGAGCGCCGTAGCCGAAGAGATCAACCGCAGCGTGATGAACGTGCGCGATATCTCCGACCAGACCTCCGCGGCCAGCGAGGAGACGGCAAGCTCCAGCGTCGAGCTGGCGCGCCTGGGGACTCACCTGCAGGGTCTGGTAGGACGTTTCAGGCTCTAGACTGCGGCTTTCGGGCTGTAGGCATTACCCTTCAGCCCGTAAGGACTTTTCCTACCCTATTTACAGGTCCAGTCCGACGGACTCCCGGCCGATGAGCAAGGGCCATGGCGGCTAAAACCCGCTATGGCCATTTCTCAATTGGACGGAGACCTGCCATGTTCGGATACCTTGACCGTCAGCTCGGCAACCTTGGCGTCGGGCTCAAGCTCGCCCTGGGCTTCACCGTGGTGTTGCTGCTCACCCTGGCCACCACACTCAGCGGCTGGCGCGCCCTTGACGGCGCCATCGAGCGCTCGGAGCAGCTCAGCGACATCGGCCAACTCAACGACTTGACCCGCGACCTGCGGGCCGAGCGCATCACTTACCGGGTGCTTGCCGACGACACCAGCAAGACGCGGATCTCGCGCATCCTCGAACAGTTGCACAACCGCCTGAGCAACCTTCAGCAACGCGCGAGCATCGACCAGTCGCAACAGATGCTGGCGCAGAAGCTGCAACTGCTGCAACGCCTGCAGGATGACTTCGTCACCCTGCAGAGCAGCGTGGACAGTCGTGACAGTTTGCGCGTAGCAATGCAGAAGCAAGCCGGCGTGCTCGAAACCGTGATCGACGAACTGCAGACCCAGGCGCTGCTGAAAATGCCAGGGGATGGCCAACAGGGCAGCCTGGTGGGGTTAATGGATACCTTGGGACGTCATATTGAAAGTGCCAGCCAGCAAAGCCTGGTACCGGCCTATGCATTCTCCCCCCGGGACAGCTTCGCCACGATGGGCGATGCCGCGCTGGAAGCGGCGAATACCAGCCTGG
The DNA here is from genome assembly GCF_026343815.1 of Pseudomonas sp. BJa3. Classification (NCBI taxonomy): domain Bacteria; kingdom Pseudomonadati; phylum Pseudomonadota; class Gammaproteobacteria; order Pseudomonadales; family Pseudomonadaceae; genus Pseudomonas; species Pseudomonas sp. BJa3. Next base: position 19,011 of record NZ_JAOXMC010000034.1, read on the forward strand.
GGCAGTTGCTGCGGGCTACCACACCACTGGACCTGCCGCGTGCCCTGACGCAACGCCCGCAGGTGGAGCTGGACCGCTATCGCGACAACCTGCGGGAGTATCGCGGTGCCGCGCTCAAGGTCGAGCAATTGCAGGATGGCATGGAAAAAATCGGCGATGAGCTGCAAACGGTCAGCGGCGAGCTTAGCGAACGCAAGATCGAACAACGCGACGAAGAGGCGCTGGCCGCGCGCTCGCTGCTGACCAGCGTGGCCGTGCTGGCTCTGCTGGTCGGGGTACTTTCAGCTTGGCTCATCACCCGCCAGATCACCCAACCGCTACGCCAAGTGCTGTCCCAGGCTGCGCGAATCGCCCGAGGCGATCTCAGCCAGGTACAGACGGTGCACCGCCGTGACGAGATGGGCCAGTTGCAAACCAGCATGCGCGAGATGACCTTGAGCCTTCGCGAACTGCTCGGCGGCATCGATCAGGGCGTTGGCCAGCTATCCAAGGCAGCGGCAGAGCTGGCCTGCGCCAGTGTGGATACGCGCGAGCGCATCAGCCAACAGCGCGAAGAGACCGATCAGGTGGCCACGGCCATGAACCAGATGAGCGCCACGGTGCAGGAAGTCGCGCAGAACGCCGAACAGGCCTCGCTGGCGGCAACCACCGCCGATCATCAGGCACAGCTGGGCGACCAGGTGGTGGCCGAAGCCATCGCCCGCATCGAGCAACTGGCAAGCCAGATGGACCACTGTCTCACCGCCATGGGCCACCTGGCCGGTGAAAGCCAGCGCATCGGATCGATTCTAGATGTGATCAAGTCGGTGTCCGAACAGACCAACCTCCTGGCGCTGAACGCAGCCATCGAGGCGGCCCGGGCGGGGGAAGCAGGGCGTGGCTTCGCTGTGGTGGCGGACGAAGTGCGCGGCCTGGCCCAACGCACGCAGCAGTCAACCGAGGAAATCGAGCTGCTGATCGACAGCCTGCATCGAGGTACCGACGAGGTCACCGGCTTGCTCGACGACAGCAAGAGCCTGACCGGGCAGAGTGTCGAGCTCAGCCGCAAGGCGGGTGCCGCGCTGTGGCAGATCACCGAAACGGTATCGAGCATCCAGGGCATGAACCAACAGATCGCCACGGCCAGCGAGCAACAGAGCGTGGTTGCCGAGCAGATCAACCGCAGCGTGATCAATGTGCGCGATGTATCGGATCAGACCAGTGCGGCCAGTGAGCAGACGGCGGCTTCGAGCGGGGAACTGGAGCACTTGGGGCAGCAGTTGCGGGGCATGGTGGGGCGGTTCAGCCTTTAGGCCTTCCGGCCGTGCGTTCAAATCGCCAGCCCCGGGCTTTGGCTTTGGCTTTGGCTTTGGCTTTGGCTTTGGCGATCAGAAGGTTCCCCCCAGCCCACTAGCGACAGCTGCGTCAGCCCAGGCGCCGCCCGTAACTTCGCGACTTCAGGAGGCCGAACGCAGGTCTTGCGGAGG
>NZ_JAOXMC010000350.1:0-256 GCF_026343815.1 Pseudomonas sp. BJa3
CTCGATTACGTCTTCCGGGATGCTCGCAATTTCCAAAAGTACGTGGACGAAAGCGTGGTGCTGAAGGAGTTCGGCATCGCTACGCAGATCTTCGATGGTGGCGAATACGAGCGCGAGGAGCCGGCCATGCGGCCAGGTATTGCGGGCGCGATCCGGTTTCCCGGCGATGCGCGCCTGCGCCCCGACCGCTACGTGGCCGAGCTCGCTCGGGCGGTCCGCGCGCGCGGCGGCATCATCGACGAATACTGCCGGGTGG
>NZ_JAOXMC010000351.1:0-256 GCF_026343815.1 Pseudomonas sp. BJa3
CGGCAGGGTAGACAAGGCGCGACCCCCGGATGAGCGTGAACGTGCAAGGTACACGGGCGCTGTCGACACGCTGTCAACACAACGCATCATGCTCAGGTGCCCAGGGTGCGTCGCAAATAGGGGGCCGTGAGGCTTTGCCTGACACGCGACACCCGGTCCGGCGTTCCCTCGGCGACGATGAGACCGCCCTGCTCGCCGGCACCGGGCCCCATGTCGATCACCCAGTCGCTGTCGGCCACCACCCGCATTTCATGCT
>NZ_JAOXMC010000352.1:0-256 GCF_026343815.1 Pseudomonas sp. BJa3
ACTCAGATTCCCTTAACTGTTAATAAAATCGTATCCTTAAAAAAGTTAATATTGCTTTCATTTAACCTCTCAACCAAAAACATGAAACTCTCTTCAATAATTATGTGCTCTTGTGAAGGGTAAATTTGCTTCGCTTTTACTATCAGCAGTCTTATTACGCAATCTATTAGCTACAGAACAATAGAAAATAACAAAAAATGAACTTTCTTAGCTCTGCGAATAAAAAGCATACTTCAATATTTATTGAAGCATGCTT
>NZ_JAOXMC010000353.1:0-256 GCF_026343815.1 Pseudomonas sp. BJa3
GCGCCCTGCGCCTGGCCGGCCGGCGGCCGGTGATCCGCGTCGGGCGCATCGCCGGGCAGTACGCCAAGCCGCGTTCCAAGCCGCACGAGCAGGTCGGCGAGCAGATCCTGCCGGTCTATCGCGGCGACATGGTCAACGGCCGCGAGGCCCATGCCGAGCAGCGCCGGGCCGACCCGCAGCGGATCCTCAAGGGCTACGCGGCGGCGCGCAACATCATGCGCCACCTGGGCTGGGACGCCGCGTCCGGGCAGGAGGC
>NZ_JAOXMC010000354.1:0-256 GCF_026343815.1 Pseudomonas sp. BJa3
GCTTTCAACTCAGAAAGGTCCATGAAGTAGGCGACGAACATTTTGATGCCGCCTGAGCCTTGCTGCCAATCGAAGTTTTCGTTGATAGCATGGTAGCCATGTTCTGGAAGTGAAAGTCCGAGGAACATCGAATCTTTGCCCAGCACCTTTTTCATGCTTACGATTGCGCCGATGGAGCCACCTTCGCGTACGTATGCGGGCTCTTTGCCGAATGCTTTTTTCATGGCTACGGCTGCAGCTTTTGCTTCCGCGCAAT
>NZ_JAOXMC010000355.1:0-255 GCF_026343815.1 Pseudomonas sp. BJa3
TTCCTGCTGGAGCCGATTGCCCTGGACCGCAGCGCCTACCAGGCCGACAACCTGCACCCCGTCGCACGCGCGCAACCCGCCTTGCGCGACCATGTGTGGAAGGCACTGGAGCCGCTGCTGCGCTAGTTCGCCATGTCTTCACGCACGCGCCGGCACGCTGGCGCGTGACTTTTTACCCACGCCCCGTGCGATGAATCCCTCCACACTGGGGTGCATGTACCAGCACCTTTCGGACGCAGCGAACGGCTACGGGCT
>NZ_JAOXMC010000356.1:0-255 GCF_026343815.1 Pseudomonas sp. BJa3
TCGCCGATTAAGTATCTGCACGAGAAGCTGCCGAACAAAGCCAAGCTCGGGCTGTACTTTAACCCGTACGGCAAGGTGCTGGATCTGATTGACGACTGCATCTCCTGCGGCGTGGACAAGCTGATCCACGAGGCGGGCGGTCCGGTCTGGACGGAAGAGGGCTTTGCTCAGCTTCATGAAAAGGTGCGCGCGGAGCTGAACGACACCGTGGTGGAGATTGCCAAACAGGTCGAGCAGATCCTCACCGCCGTGTTC
>NZ_JAOXMC010000357.1:0-255 GCF_026343815.1 Pseudomonas sp. BJa3
GAAGATCACCGACCGCGTCACCGAGATCGGTAATCTGCTGAAGCAATACCGCGCATCCTTCGCAAAGCTGTCCGAGAACGTGAAGGTCATCGCCAAGGCGAACGCCGAGATGACCAAGACGGCGGCGTCCATCCTCCAGCTTTCGGGCGAATTGCGGTCGGACCTGTCGGCCGATCAGCAACGCATCGAGGCGGGCGCCAATACGACGATCGGGGAAACCGAGCAGATGATGTTGATGCTGGCGCTGGGTGGTCT
>NZ_JAOXMC010000358.1:0-255 GCF_026343815.1 Pseudomonas sp. BJa3
CGTAATCGTTGTATACGATCTTGTGAGGAAGCAATTTCCATTTCTACACCCAAAAGATCAAGTGTAGAGGGAACAATATGAAGATTTGGAACAGCTGTTTCCAAAGCTGCTTGTGTGACTGAGATTCCTGAAATAAGCACATCATAAGAAGATAAAGGACGGCTATTACGATCAATTCCTAATCCTGTACTTGCATTCCCTTGCGGATCAATATCCATAATGAGAACATTTTCGCCAATCGCTGCCAAAGCTGTT
>NZ_JAOXMC010000359.1:0-255 GCF_026343815.1 Pseudomonas sp. BJa3
TCGACGCCGGCTTCGATGCGCAGGTCGATTCGGCGCTGAAGATCTTCGTCTACATGCCGTACGAGCATTCCGAGATGCTGGAGGACCAGCAACGTTCGCTGGACCTGTTCCGCGCCACCGGTGACGTGAACTACATCAAGTACGCACAGCTGCACTACGACCTGATCGCCCGCTTCGGCCGGTTCCCGCATCGGAACGAGGCGAGGGGGCGCTCGTCCACGCAGGAAGAGCGCGACTACCTTGCCAGTGGCGGTT
>NZ_JAOXMC010000035.1:0-19882 GCF_026343815.1 Pseudomonas sp. BJa3
GAAAGGCCCATTGGCTGATTGGGTGTGTTCACTGCTCGCGCGACGTCACTCCAATGTGGTGGCCTGCGCGTTGGCCAACAAACTGGCACGCATTGCGTGGGCCATTACCACTCGGCATACGCAATATAAAACGGAGCCAGACGCCATGAACGCCTGACCCCGTAGTGCTGCACCGTGTTTCACCATCAGGTTTTGCGATAGCTGAACAACAGATGAAATAAACGGCCAATCGGCCTGGCGATGATCCTGAACGACGAATTGGCTCTTGGAAGCCGCTTACTTTATTAGGATCGCCAGGCGCGAATGCTCATCGTGGCGCGGGATACGAGCCCAATAGACGCCGGATAGATTGAAGCAAGCCATCCATTCCATCTGATGAACAGTATTGCAAAAAATGGGGTGACCATAGATTTTGTCGTGGCAAAAAGGAACCAAAAACCGTGCGCTCCATTCATCCGGCCCTCCGCTTCGCTCCGGGTTCCCTCACTCCGGCCTTGCTCCCGGGAGGACCGCGCTGAACGCCCCATCCTGGGGCGCAGCGCTTGACGGGCATCCATGCCCGTCACCTCCCTCCGCAAGACCTGCGTTCGGCCTCCTGAAGTCGCGAAGTTACGGGCGGCGCCTGGGATGACGCAGCTGTCGCTAGCGGCTTCGGGGATAGACTTCTGATCAGTAACAGCAACAGCTCGAGCGCTTGCAGGACTCAACCCGACCTATTGCGCAATGCCACAAGCACCAATCGTTCAGGCCGTGGCCTGCATCCGCGCGATGATGTCCCACAACCGTGGATCGTCATAGTCTTCGATCACCAGCCGCGCCCCGGCTTCCAGCAGTCGTTCGGCCGGCTGGGTAGTGGCCAGGCCCACGGTAAAGATGCCGGCATCGACAGCCGCCTTGACGCCAGGCAGCGAGTCCTCGAAGGCCAGCGCCTGCCCGGCCTGGGCCTGCAGGCACTGCAGCCCGGTGAGGTAGGGCAGGGGATCGGGCTTGGGCCGTGCCAGCTCATCGGCGACCAGCACATGGCCGAAACGCTCGCCAAGGCCCATGGCCCCGAGCATGTGCTCGGCGTTCAGGCGCGGCGCGTTGGTCACCACGCACATGCCGATGCCGTGCTGCTCGGCATGTGCCAGCAGATGCAGCAGGCCGGGCATTGGTGTCAGGGTTGGCGACAGTTCGCGGAACAACGCCTCCTTGCGCTCGGCCAGGACCTGGCGGTGGGTGGCATCGGCCTGGGGAAACAGCTCGGCGAACAACAGGCCGTTGGAGCGTCCGCTGACCTGGGTGTTGAACTGCTCCTGAGTCAGCTCGCGGCCATCGTAGTCGTACAGCAGCTTGCGGAAGGCTTGCAAGTGCAGCGTGTCGGTATCGGTGAGGGTCCCATCGAGATCGAACAGCAGGGCGGTCAGCATCGGGCATCCTTAAGGGGGAGAAACCATTCAGCAGCATCTTATGCCATCAGCATTGGAAAGTGCAGTTGGCCGGTTCTTTCGCGTTTTCGGCACAAGTCTCACAGGCAGTGGGGCTGCCGAGCAAACGCTCCAGCCCCAAGAGACCCTGAACGGTTACTATCGGCTGCCAGGCATCCACTGCACGGAGCACCCACCCCATGCCTTTCGTCACCACCCGCAAGATCCTGTTCGGCGATTGCGACCCCGCCGGGATCGTCTACACGCCGCGTATCAGTTACTTCGTCATCGAGGCGATCCACGAGTTTCTTTCCCACCAGCTGGGCGGCGAAGGCCTGCGCAAGCTGTTCGCCATGGGTGTCATGCCGCCGGCACGGGCATTGTCCATCGAGTTCCTGGCGCCGATGGCCTGGGACGACCTGATCCGCGTGCACGTCAGCAGCGGGCCGCTCGGCCGCACATCGTTCAGTTTCAATGTGGAAGGGGTAGGAGCCAGTGGCGAGTCATGTTTCCGCGCCAGCATGACCCAGGTATGCGTCTGCCCCGATAGCAAGCAACCGGTTGATCTGCCCGAGGCACTGCGCCGGGCACTGAGCAGCACCACAGACTGATGTGCATCACTACGGATAGATATGTCATCAACCAACAAACGTTTCAGCATCAATTGGATATAAAGTCCAAACGTGACCGGTTATTCAGTTGCGTTTTTCCGTTTAATTGAGGCTGTTGCCACTGGTTGCTCCTGTTGAAAGCTGTTAGCTTTCGCCCCGCTCCGGAATTAAACAAGCAGGCCTGCAACGCGCCGCTTGCGGCCACCCGAAAAAACAACGGGTGACCGAACAGGGAACGATAATAAAAATCCTAGGGAGGGATAACTGGATGAATCTCTACATCCGTCTGTTGCTGGCTATTCTGCGCGGTTTCTTCAAGCCGCCGATGGCCCTGACCGAAACGCTGCAGCGTACGCTGCGGGTCTGGCCGAACGATATAGACATCAATAAACACATGAACAACGGCCGTTACATGACGATTGTCGATCTGTTCATGCTGGAACTTTGCCTGCGTGCGAAGATCCTTATTCCTGCCTTCAAGTTGGGTTGGAAACCCATGCTCGGCGGTAATCTGGTCGTCTATAAAAAGCAACTTTCCATGTTCGAACAATACACCGCCGAGTTCAGCATCTGCTGCCTCGACGAGAGCTGGACCTACTTCCAGTACACCTTCTTCAACCGTGCCGGTGAAGTGGTGGTGACTGGTTATTCCAAGGGCGCCTGGGTCGGTCGCAAAGGCCTGGTCGCCAACGCGGTGATCGCCGAAAAGCTCAAGGTCGAACCCACTACCGCGCCGATGCCCGAAGCCATCAGGAAATGGCTTGAGGCTGAGGCCCACGTGCTCGGCAAGGCCTGAGCCAGGTCGCGTCTCGGCCCACTTGGCAAACACCACACCCACGTAATCCGTCCATTGCTCCACGGCACCGGGCCTCTGGCCTGGCGCCGCGCGCGGCAGGCTTTGCCGTGCCCGCCATTCGCGCCTGGCCCACGTCGATCCATGAATGAGTAGGGAAACACCTCATGCCGAACACCTTGTTGTTGATGTTGGTTCTTTTTGCGGTCTTGCTGCTGGTCGCCGAGCTGTTCAGGCGCTACCGCCTGGTGGGCCTGACCTTCTTCGTGCTGTCGCTGCCGGCGTTACTGGTGCCGAACGCCAACCTGTTCATGCGCATCAAGACCATCAGCGTGCTGCTGCCCATGTGCTTCCTGGCTTACGCCAGGTACAGGCCGAAAATCGAAGGTTTCATCTACAAGCTCATCTACCTGGTGATCGTGCTCAACATCATCGAAGCCTCAGTGATCGACTGGCAAACCGGCAACGTCCTCAACATCGTCGCCGCCGTGGGCCTGATCCTGTGCCTGCCGTACTCGCGCCAACACTGGGAGATCTCAGGCCGCCACAGTGATTTCGTGGTGCGCGTCCCGGCCTACTGGCCCTACCTGTACACCACCTGGAACCTGTGTTTCCTGTACTCGGCGCGGATCACCACCTTCGGCTACGCACTGCCGCTGTTGCTGGCGCCGGTGGCCTACGCCTTGCTCCTGCGCCGCTCCGACCTGTACTTCCAGGCCCGCGCCTACACCTTCGGCTTCTACCTGTTCGTGCGCACTATCGCCGGCGACGCCCCGCTGATGAACCTGCCGGCCTTCGATCTGACGACTTGGTACAGCCCCGACGCCGCGCTCATCTGGAGCGTCGTCAACGTGATTTTCACAGGCGCCTGCCTGTACAGCTACGGCGCAAGCCGCAAGAAGAACAAAGCGATCGAACAAGGAGTTTGAAGCATGCTGGAAGTTATCCTGCTGGCGTTTTTCATCACCGCCAGCCCGGTGATCCTGTTGATGAGCAAGACCCGGGCCGAGCCATTGAAGCATGTGTACATCGGCCTGTATTACGTAAAGTTCGTACCGTTGCTGCTGTCGCTGTACGCGATCAATCTCAGCGCCAGTTTCCTGGCCTGGAAGTGGGTGCAGTTGAAATGGCTGCTGCCGCGCTACTTCGGCTACCGCCACTACAACCGCGACTCCATCTCGATGGAGAGCACGGCGATCCCGGGCACTGACTACCACATGGGCTACATCCCCAAGAAACTGCCCGCCGAACTGGTCTATCGCTGGAGAAAAGACAAGGTCTACCATAACTACATCCAGTCGATCATCAAGGCCAACCGCGACTACTACAAAGTACCGCTGGGCCAGTTCCCGCAACCGACGGCGATTTCCGACGAGGACCTGAAAGTCTTCCTGATGTCGTCGCAGATCACCCATTACCTGCAGACGGTCGATGGCGTATCGACCTTCGACATGCGTGATTTCACCCGCGAGATCCGCCTGTCCAGCTCGGTGTTCGACGTGGCCAGCATTTCCATCGCCCAGGACTTCGCCACCGACAGCATGCGCATCACCCTGCGCGACGGCTTCAGCGTCGGCCCGGGCGAGCCGCACTGGGACCTGGCCAAGGTCTACTTCATGTCGAACACCATGGTGTTCTTCATCCTCGGCGCGCACCTGCACCATCACCTGTTCTTCGCCGAAATGGGAGCGGCGTTCCTGTTCAACCTGGTGCCCAAGGGCTCCAACTTCCACAAGCTGATGGACCCGCACACCGCCTATATCCTGATGCTCAACCACCAGTTCAAGGAATCGCCGCTGTCGCTGCGCGAAACCACAGGCATCGCCGACAAGTTCCTCTACAGCTGCATCGGCTACTACTCGGCGCAGACCTTCTACAAGGTCGGCTATGAAAACGCCCTGAACATGTACAACAAGCGCGACACCGAAGACCAGGCGCTGACCCAGAAATTCGAGATCAAGTTCGCCATCCCGTTCGACCAGTACCTCAATGGCCAGCACGCACTCAACGCCCAGTACCGCGACTACTACGCGGCGGTGCTGAAGTTCATCACGGCCAGTTACGACGATCTGCTGCGCGACGGCTCCGAGCCCTACATCAACAACTGGGTCGCCGAGCTGTGCCGCTATGTCAACCTGCCGTGCCAGGCCAATGACAAGGCCTTCAACATCGAAGTGATCGCCACCTATATCTGGTACGTATCGTTCGTCCACTCCCTGGAGCACTACCAGTTCCACAAGTACAAGATGAACTACTGCCTGCTGACCCGGCTGCCGTTCGCGGTCGCCAAGCACTTGCCCGCGGAACAGGTGTTCAGCCAGTACGACATCTGGAAGTCCAAGCACATCGTGCACACCTTCGGCAAGAACCACCTCAATGCCGGTGTCTCGGAGAGCTATGCCGACCTGGACTACAAGTTCCGCGACCTGCCGCTGATCGACAAGCAGGCGCAACTGAAGAAGGACGTACTCGCGCTACTGGAGAAACACCAGACGCCAAACGAGGCGATCGCTTTGTCCATTCGCTACTGAGCCTGGGCGCGGAAGGCCGGCGACGAAGGGGTCTGTTCAGTTTTCGCAGAAAGGAGTACAAATGTGCTCCATGGACAATCTATCCCCCAAACGCCGCGCCATCCTCGAATTCATCCGCGAGCGCATCACCGATCAAGGCCAGCCGCCGTCGCTGGCCGACATCGCCGAGCGCTTCGGTTTCGCTTCGCGCAGCGTGGCGCGCAAGCACATCACCGCCCTGAGCCAGGGCGGCTTCATCGACGTCACCCCCAACCAGGCGCGGGGCATCCGCCTGGCCGAGCCGCTGCGCCGGCCCGAGATCCTCGAAGTGCCGGTGCTCGGCCAGGTCGCCGCCGGTGCGCCGATCGGGCCCGACCTCGATATCCACGAGCAGTTGCTGCTCGACCCCAGCCTGTTCCGGCGTACCCCTGACTACCTGCTCAAGGTGCGCGGCGACTCGATGGTCGACGACGGCATCTTCGACGGTGACCTGGTCGGCATTCGCCAGCAGGGCGAGGCCCGCGACGGGCAGATCGTGGTCGCCCGGCTCGACGGCGAGGTGACCATCAAACGCCTGCAGCGCATCCGCGGCGGTTATCGCCTGCTGCCGCGCAACCCGGCCTATGCCCCCATCGATGTGAGCCCCGAGCGCGAGTTCTTCATCGAAGGCGTGTTCTGCGGCTTGCTGAGGCGTGACTGATGGGCGCGGTGGTCGAACTCGACCGGCTGCTCGACCAGCGCCAGGTATGGCGCGGGCGGCAGGCCCGGGCGCGCCCGCAGGGCCTGCAGCCCACCGGGCATGCCACCCTCGATGGTCGGCTGCCGGAAGGCGGTTGGCCGGCGGCGTCGCTCAGCGAGCTGCTGCTGGCCAGCCCCGGCTGCGGTGAGTTGCAGTTGCTCTGGCCCACGCTTGCCCGGCTGAGTGGGGAAGGGCAGCGGGTGGTGCTGGTGGCGCCGCCGTTCATCCCTTATGCACCGGCCTGGCAGGCTGCCGGAGTCGACCTGCGCTGGCTGGTGCAGGTCGACGCCGAGGCCGGCGATGCCCTGTGGGCGGCCGAGCAGTGCCTGCGCTCGGGCAGTTGCGCCGCGGTGTTGTGCTGGCCGGAGCGTGCCGATGATCGGGCGCTGCGGCGTTTGCAAGTGGCCGCGGAAACCGGCAACGCGCTGGCGTTCGCCTGCCGCCCGCGACAGGCCGCGCTGAACCCTTCGCCCGCCGCCCTGCGCATTGCCCTCGACCTGCGCCCGGCACAGTGGCGAGTGCTCAAGTGCCGGGGTGGCCTGCCGCCTGCCGCACCCATCGCCTGCCCAGGGCAGGGGTGATGCGCCATGCTCTGGGCCTGCATCCTGTTTCCCCAGCTGGCGCTGGACACTGTCCTGCGCGAACGCGACGACCCCGAGGCACCGCTGGTGCTGCTTGGCGGGCCGCCCCAGCGCCGCGTGCTGCGGGCGGTCAACCCGGCAGCCAGTGCGCTGGGCCTGCGCGCCGGCCAGGCATTGACCGCCGCCCGTGCCCTGGCCGACGGTTTCGCCTGCGTCGATGTCGAACCGGCGCGTATCGAGCAACTGCAACAGTTGCTCGCGGCCTGGGCCTACCGTTTCAGCGCCCAGGTCAGCCTGCACTATCCCCGTGCGTTGTTGCTGGAAGTGGGCTCGAGCCTGCAACTGTTCGGCCCGTGGCCGTCGTTCGAGGCGCGCCTGCGCGAGGAACTGGCGGCACTCGGCTTGCGCCAGCGCATCGTGCTGGCCAGCAACCCGGTGGCGGCGAGAATGCTCGCCAACGGCCATGATGGCCTGGCGCTGAACTGTCCGCAGGCAACCCGCGACGCCTTGCTCGACATGCCCGTCGAGCGTGTCGGCCTGCCCAGCGAGGCAGCCGAAGCCTTCGCCCGCATGGGCCTGCGCCGCCTCGGGCAGGTACTGGCGTTACCCCGGGATGCCCTGGCCAGGCGTTTCAGCGCCCAGGTGCAGTTGCACTTGGACCAACTGCTCGGCCTGCGTAGCCTGGGGCTGGATTTCTACCAGCCGCCCGACCGTTTCGAGGCGCGGCTGGAGCTGAACTTCGACGTCGAGTCGCACCAGGCGCTGCTGTTCCCCCTGCGTCGTCTTATCCACGACCTGGCGGCTTTCCTCGCCGGGCGTGACTGTGGCGTGCAGCGGTTCGAGTTGCACCTGGAGCATGCCGAAGGCGCCGACACCGTGCTCAAGGTCGGCATGCTGGCCGCCGAGCGCGACGCCTCGCTGTTGTTCGAGCTTGCCCGTGGCCGCCTGGAGCCGCTGCGCATCCCGGCGCCGGTGCGCAACCTGCGGCTGCTGGCCGCCGACCTGCCACCGTTCGTGCCTCAGCACCAGGCGCTGTTCGACCCGCGTGCGCAGCAGGCCCAGCCTTGGGACCAACTGCGCGAGCGCCTGCGCGCGCGGCTGGGCGATGACGCGGTCAAGGGCTTGCGCGCCGAGGCCGATCATCGCCCCGAGTGCGCCTGGCAAGGAGTGGAGCAGGGTGGGCAGGGCCATTTGGTGATGGCCCCTGGTCGACGCCCCGGCTGGTTGCTGCCGGTGCCTCAGGTGCTGTCCGAGACCGGCCTGCAACTGCTCGGACAGGCCGAGCGTATCGAGTCCGGCTGGTGGGACGGTGGTGATGTGCGGCGCGACTACTACCGCATCGAAACCCGTGATGGCCTGCGCGGCTGGGCCTTCCGCGACCTCGCGGCCCCGGGGCCGTTGTGGCTGCAAGGCTGGTTCGCATGAGCGCCCCCGGCTACGCCGAGCTGCACTGCCTGTCGAACTTCAGTTTCCAGCGTGGCGCCTCCAGTGCCGACGAGCTGTTCCGCCGCGCCCGCGAGCAGGGTTACCAGGCCCTGGCGATCACCGACGAATGCACCCTGGCAGGCATCGTCCGGGCCTGGCAGGCGGCAAAGCAGCATCAGGTGCGGTTGATCGTCGGCAGCGAGGTGCGGGTGCACCAGGGGCCGAAGCTGGTCCTGCTGGCACAGGACCTTGCCGGCTACCAGAGCCTCTGCGCCTTGATCACCCGCGCCCGGCGGCGTTCGCAGAAGGGCAGCTACCAGTTGCTCGTCGAGGACCTCGAGGCCCATCACCAGGGCTTGCTGGCGCTGTGGGTGGCCGAGTCAGGCGACAGCGCCGGGGCCTGGCTGCAGCCGCTGTTCGCCGGGCGCCTGTGGCTGGCGGTACACCTGCACCGCGGGGCCGACGACGCCCAGCGCCTGGCTTACCTGCGCGCGCTAGGGGCACGGCTCGATATTCCGCTGGTGGCCTGCGGCGATGTGCACATGCACCTGCGTGGCCGGCGGGCGCTGCAGGACTGCATGACCGCCATCCGCGAACATTGCGCGGTCGCCGAGGCGGGGCGGTACCTGTTCGCCAATGGCGAGCGTCACCTGAGGTCGCTCGAGCAGTTGCGCGAGCTGTACCCCGACGATCTGCTCGCGCAGGCCACACAGGTCGCGGCGCGGTGCACGTTCGACCTGTCGCAGTTGCAATACCGATACCCGCGTGAGCTGGTGCCCGAGGGGCAGACCCCGGCCAGCTGGCTGCGCGAACTGTGCCGCCGAGGGTTGCCCGAACGCTGGCCCCAGGGCCCGAGCGACAAGGTGAACACGGTGCTGGAGCGGGAGCTGGCGCTGATCGAGGAACTGGGCTACGAGAGCTACTTCCTCACCGTCCACGACATCGTCGCCTTCGCCCGCCGCCAGCGCATCCTCTGCCAAGGGCGCGGCTCGGCGGCCAACTCGGTGGTGTGCTTTGTCCTCGGCATCACCGAGCTCGACCCGATGGAACACCGCCTGCTGTTCGAACGCTTTCTTTCCCGCGAGCGCAACGAGCCGCCGGACATCGACGTGGATTTCGAGCATGAGCGCCGCGAAGAGGTGATCCAGTACGTGTTCCAGCGCTACGGCCGGCACCGGGCGGCGCTCACCGCGGTGGTCAGCAGCTACCACGCCGCCGGCGCGGTGCGCGATGTGGCGCGAGTGCTCGGCCTGCCGGCCGACCAGGTGGACGCCCTGGCCAAGTGCTGCGGGCGCTGGAGCGACCGCATCCCGGATGCCGCCCGCCTGGCCGAGGCCGGGTTCGATGCGCACAGCCCGTCGCTGCGGCGCATCCTGGTGCTGGCGGGGGAGCTGATCGGCTTTCCCCGGCACCTGTCGCAACACCCGGGGGGCTTCGTCATCTCCGAACAGCCGCTGGACCAGCTGGTGCCGGTGGAGAACGCGGCGATGGCCGAGCGCACGGTGATCCAGTGGGACAAGGACGACCTGGACATGGTCGGCCTGCTCAAGGTCGACGTGCTGGCGCTGGGCATGCTCAGCGCGCTGCGCCGCTGCTTCGACCTGATCGCCCGGCACCGGGGCCGCGAGTACACGCTGGCGACCCTGCCCAAGGAAGACCCGGCCACCTACGCCATGATCGGCCGCGCCGAGACCATGGGCGTGTTCCAGATCGAGTCGCGGGCGCAGATGGCCATGCTGCCCCGGCTCAAGCCGGTGAAGTTCTACGACCTGGTGATCGAGGTGGCCATCGTCCGTCCGGGGCCGATCCAGGGCGACATGGTCCACCCATACCTGCGCCGCAGGCTCGAACAGGAGCCGGTCACCTACCCATCGGAAAAGCTCAAGGCCGTCTTCGAGCGCACCCTGGGCGTGCCGCTGTTCCAGGAGCAGGTGATGGAGCTGGCCATGGTCGCCGCCGACTACAGCCCCGGCGAGGCCGACCAGTTGCGCCGCAGCATGGCCGCCTGGAAGCGCCATGGCGGCCTGGAGCCGCACCGCGAGCGGCTGATCGCGGGCATGCTCCGTAATGGCTACGAGCTGGCCTTTGCCGAGCGTATCTTCGAGCAGATCAAGGGCTTTGGCAGCTACGGCTTCCCCGAGTCCCACGCTGCCAGCTTTGCCCTTTTGTGCTACGCCAGCAGCTGGCTCAAGTGCCATGAGCCGGCGATCTTCACCTGCGCGCTGGTCAACAGCTGGCCGATGGGCTTCTACAGCCCCGACCAGTTGCTGCAGGAGGCGCGCCGCCAGGGCATCGAGGTGCGCCCGGTGGATGTGTTCCACAGCGAGTGGGATTGCACCCTGGAGGCACTGGGCGAGAACGAACTGGCCATCCGCCTGGGCCTGCGCCAGATCCGCGGCTTCAGCGAAGGCGATGCCCGGCGCCTGGAGCAGGCGAGGGCGCAGCGCCCCTGGCGGGATGTCGAGGACCTGTGCCTGCGCGCCCGGCTCGATGGCCGGGCCCGGGCGCGCCTGGCCGATGCCGGGGCACTGCGCGGGCTGGCTGGCGACCGCCACCAGGCGCGCTGGCAGGTGGCGGCGGTGCAGGCGCAACTGCCGTTGTTCGCCGAGGTTGAATCGACACTTGAACAGGCGGTGGCCTTGCCTGCACCCAGCATTGCCGAAGACCTGGCCGCCGACTACGACACCCTGGGCACCACCCTCGGGCCGCACCCCCTGACCCTGTTGCGGACACGCTTGCGCGCGCTGGGGTGTCGCAGTTCAAGGGAGCTGGCAGGGGTCGAGCATGGCGACAGCATCGCCGTCGCCGGCATCGTGGTCGGGCGCCAGCGACCACAGACCGCCAGTGGCGTGACCTTCGTCACCCTCGAGGACGAGCATGGCATGGTCAACGTAGTGGTCTGGCGCGACCTGGCAGAGCGCCAACGGCGCGAACTGGTAGGTTCGAAGTTGCTCAAGGTGAGCGGGCGGCTGGAGCAGGAGAGCGGGGTGCGGCACCTGATCGCCCGGCGCCTGGAAGACATCAGCCCGCTGTTGCAGGGGCTTGATGTGCGCAGCCGGGACTTTCATTAAGCCTCAGACCATCGCCAGTCGCTGCTTGCGTGTCGGAGCCGGAAACGCCTGCTCGATGGCTTGCAGGTCCTCTTCGGCAAGCACCAGGTCGGCCGCCGCCGCATTCAAGCGCACATGCTGCGGATCCACCGCCTTGGGAATCGCGATCACCCCATCATTGCGCGTGACCCAGGCCAGGCTCACCTGGGCCGGCGTGGCGCCATGGCGCTCGGCGATCTGCGTCAGCACCGGGTGACCCAGCAAGCGCCCGGCCTGGGCCAACGGGCAGTAGGCCATGGTTGGCAAGCCCTGCTCGCGGCTCCACGGCAGCAGGTCGAATTCGATGCCACGCTCGGCCGGGTTGTACAGCACCTGGTTGGTGGCGCAGGCCCTGTTATCCAGTTCGCGCAGGTCGTCGAGGTCGAAATTGGACACGCCCCAGCGGCGAATCTTGCCCTGCTCGATCAGCCGCTCGAAGGCTTCCACCGTCTCGTCCAGCGGGTACTGGCCGCGCCAGTGCAGCAGGTACAGGTCGATGCAGTCGGTGCCCAGGCGCTGGAGGCTGCGCTCGCAGGCGGCCGGCACACCGCGTCGGCTGGCATTGTGCGGATAGACCTTGCTGACCAAAAACACCTGGTCCCGGCGCCCAGCGATGGCCTGGCCGACCACCTGTTCGGCGCCGCCCTCGGCGTACATTTCAGCAGTGTCGATCAGGCCCAGGCCCAGGTCGATGCCTTGTTGCAGCGCCGCCACTTCGGCGGCCCTGTGGCCCGGGTCCTCACCCATGTACCAGGTACCCTGGCCGATGGCCGGAACGCGGGAGCCCGCCAGATTCACGTAACGCATGTCACCTCCTGTGGATGGGTATGGGTCAGCAGCACATCGAGCAGCGCCTCGGCGGCCTTGGACAGCTTGTGATCGCCCAGGGCGATCACGCCGATGCGCCGCTCCACGGTGGGATCGACCAGCGGCACGCAACGGGCGCCGAGCTCCTGCATCTGCTCGATGCACAGCGCCGGTACCGCGCTGACTCCCAGACCACTGGCGACCATGCGGCCGATGGTCGACAACTGATGGCTCTCGAAGGCCACCGCCAGCTTGCCATGGTTGGCGGCCAGGTGCTGTTCGAGCAGCAGGCGCACCGCAGATGGCCGCTGCAGGGCGATGAAGTCCTCGGCCAGCAGCTCCTGCCAACGCACCTGGGGCTGCTGGGCAAGGGGCGAGTCGGCCGGCACCACGGCGACGAAGCGATCCATGTACAGCGGGTGGAAACGCAGCGCCTCGCTGCTTTCCGGCTCGAAACCGATGCCCAGTTCGACGCGGCGATGGCGCACCAGTTCCAGCACCTGCTCGTTGATCACGTCGTGCACGGTGACATTGACCTTGGGGTAGCGCTGGCGAAACACCTTCAGCGACCGTGGCAGCAGGTTGCCGGCGAACGCCGGCATTGCCGCCACCGACACCCGGCCCAGTTGCAGGGTGAAGCGCTGGCGCAACATTTCCTCGGTATCGTCCCAATCGGCGAGCAGGCGCCTGGCCAGGGGCAGCAGCACCTCGCCCTCGGGGGTCAGGCTGACGCTGCGGGTGGTGCGGGTGAGCAGGGCGCCGCCGAGGTTGTCCTCCAGGGCCTTGATGGTCAGGCTCAGGGCCGGTTGCGACACGTGCAGGTGCTCGCCGGCCTGGGCGAAGCTCTGGTACTTGGCCACGGTGACGAAGGCCCGCAGCTGCTTGACGTTCATGAGGGGTTGACCCTTTGTTTTGGAAAAGTTATCAATCGATGACGAAAACAAAATTAACAAATCAGTCGGCTACAGTGAAGATGACCATACGGTTCCAACAACTACAAAAGGCGACTGAGCATGGCCGGACTGGACAAGCGTGTAGCAACTTATGAAGAGGCCCTGGCGGGCCTGACCGACGACATGACCGTGCTGGCCGGCGGCTTTGGCCTGTGCGGCATCCCCGAGAACCTCATCGCCGAAATCAAGCGCCGTGGCGTCAAGGGCCTGACCGTGGTCTCCAACAACTGCGGCGTCGACGGCTTTGGCCTCGGCGTGCTGCTCGAGGACCGGCAGATCCGCAAGATGATCGCCTCCTACGTCGGCGAGAACGCCGAGTTCGAACGCCAGCTGCTCAGCGGCGAACTGGAAGTGGAGCTTACCCCGCAAGGCACCCTGGCCGAGAAGATGCGCGCCGGCGGCGCCGGCATCCCGGCCTTCTTCACCGCCACCGGCTATGGCACCCCGGTTGCCGAAGGCAAGGAAGTACGCGAGTTCAACGGTCGCAAGTACATCCTCGAAGAATCCATCACCGGCGACTTCGCCATCGTCAAAGGCTGGAAGGCCGACCACTACGGCAACGTGGTGTACCGCAACACCGCGCAGAACTTCAACCCGCTGGCCGCCACCGCCGGCAAGATCACCGTGGTCGAGGTCGAAGAGATCGTCGAGCCTGGCGTGCTGCTGCCCAGCGAGATCCACACCCCGGGCATCTATGTCGACCGGGTCATCGTCGGCACCTTCGAGAAGCGCATCGAAAAGCGCACCGTCAAGGCCTGAGCGCCGCCCTCAAGAACAACAAAGAGATCCTGACTATGGCATTGACCCGCGAACAAATGGCGCAACGCGTCGCCCGTGAACTCAAGGACGGCTACTACGTCAATCTCGGCATCGGCATCCCCACCCTGGTGGCCAACTACGTGCCCGACGGCATGGAAGTGATGCTGCAGTCGGAGAACGGCCTGCTGGGCATGGGCGAGTTCCCCACCGAAGCCACCATCGACGCCGACATGATCAACGCCGGCAAGCAGACCGTCACCGCCCGCCGTGGCGCGTCGATCTTCGATTCGGCGCAATCCTTCGCCATGATCCGTGGCGGCCATGTCGACCTCACCGTGCTCGGAGCCTTCGAGGTGGACGTGCAGGGCAACATCGCCTCGTGGATGATCCCCGGCAAGCTGGTCAAGGGCATGGGCGGCGCCATGGACCTGGTGGCCGGCGCCGACAACATCATCGTCACCATGACCCATGCCTCCAAGGACGGCGAGTCCAAGCTGCTGCCCATGTGCAGCCTGCCGCTGACCGGTGCCGGCTGCATCCGCAAGGTGCTGACCGACCTGGCCTACCTGGAGATTGAAAACGGCGCCTTCATCCTGCGCGAGACCGCGCCGGGCGTGAGTGTCGAGGAAATCGTCGCGAAGACTGCCGGCAAGCTGATCGTGCCGGACGATGTCGAGGAAATGACCTTCTAATCAACATTCCCCTGAGGGGGCTTGTGGGAGCGCGCTTGCCCCGCGATGACGTCAGCCCAGGTGCCACGATCGCCTGGTCGGGCGCTGTCGCGGGGCGAGCCCGTTCCACGCTTGCGCTTCCATAGGGCTTTGCCTTGTCTGTTGCAAAATCCACCAATAAAACCAAAAAGGGAAAACATCGTGGCCGCTGATATCCAAGACAGCCGCTCCGCCCGCTTTGCCCTGCGCTGCTCCAACTGGGCCGAACGCTGGTTCCCCGATTCCTGGGTGTTCGCCGCCCTGGCCGTGATGCTGGTGGCCCTCGGCGCCCTGGCCATGGGCGGCAAGCCCACCGACACCGCCAAGGCCTTCGGTGACGGCTTCTGGAGCCTGATCCCGTTCACCATGCAGATGGCCTTCGTGGTCATCGGTGGCTATGTGGTGGCTAGCTCGCCACCCGCCGCCCGGCTGATCGACCGCCTGGCGCGGCTGCCGAAGAACGGCCGCTCGGCGGTGTGCTGGGTGGCGCTGATCTCGATGCTCGCCTCCTTGCTCAACTGGGGCCTGTCGCTGGTGTTCGGCGGCCTGCTGGTGCGCGCCCTGGCGCGCCGCACCGACCTGAAGATGGACTACCGCGCCGCCGGCGCCGCCGCCTACCTGGGCCTGGGCGCGGTGTGGGCGCTGGGCCTGTCGTCGTCGGCCGCGCAGTTGCAGGCCAACCCGGCCAGCCTGCCGCCGTCGATCCTGTCGATCACCGGGGTGATCCCGTTCACCGAGACCATCTTCCTCTGGCAGTCCGGGGTGATGCTCGCCGCCCTGGTGATCGTCTCGCTGATCGTCGCCTATGCCACCGCGCCCGGCCCGAACAGCGCCCGCAGCGCGCAGGATTGTGGAGTGGACCCGAGCTTCAGCGCACCACCTTCGCCCCAGCGCACGCGTCCGGGTGAGTGGCTGGAATACAGCCCGATCCTGATCCTGCTGCTGGTGGCCCTGGCCGCTGGCTGGCTGTACCAGGAGTTCGCCACCAAGCCGGCGATCACCGCGATTTCCGGGCTGAACACCTACAACCTGTTGTTCATCATGCTCGGTGCCTTGCTGCACTGGCGCCCGCGCAGCTTCCTCGATGCCGTGGCTCGCGCCGTGCCGACCACCACCGGGGTGCTGATCCAGTTCCCGCTGTACGGCTCGATCGCCGCCATTCTCACCCAGGTCAAGGGCGCGGACGCCCAGACCCTGGCCCACCATATCTCGCTGTTCTTCACCCAGATCGCCACCCATGACACCTACGCCTTGCTGATGGGCGTGTACTCGGCGGTGCTTGGCTTCTTCATTCCGTCCGGCGGTGGCAAGTGGATCATCGAGGCGCCGTACGTGATGCTGGTAGCCAACGACCTGCAATACCACCTGGGCTGGGCGGTGCAGATCTACAACGCCGCCGAGGCGCTGCCGAACCTGATCAACCCATTCTACATGCTGCCGCTGCTGGGGGTGTTGGGGCTCAAGGCGCGTGACCTGATCGGCTTCTCGTTCGTGCAGTTGCTGGTGCATGTACCGCTGGTGCTGGTGTTGCTGTGGGCGCTGGGCACCACGTTGCAATATGTCCCGCCTGTAATGCCCTGATCAGGCAGATTCATCAGACGCCTGCCTGGAAGGGAGTCTGATGAGCGCACAAGCGCTATGGATCGGCGCTTGTGCAGCTTCCTACCGGAGTCTCCGAAAAAGCTGACTGATGGCAAATTGACGCCAATATGCTGGCCACTTACTATGCGCGCCACTTTGCGTTGATCACCAGGGACAGGTATGCCGGTACGTCTTCACTCAGCGCGCAATTATGCGCGCTTCGCATTTGTTGCAACACTGTGCAGCCCGTTGGCCTGGGCCGTTTCACCGGGTGACCAGGACCTGATCCGTGAACGCCAGAACCGCCTGCTCGAAGAGCAGCAACGGCGCCTCGAGGACCTGCGCAACCTGCCCGGCGAAAGCGCGCAACCTACCCAGCAGCAACGGCCCGAAGATACCCGCTGCTTCGATATCCACACCATCGAGCTCAAGGGCGCCGACAGCCTGTCCGCCGCCGATCGCGACAGCCTGCTCAAGCCTTTCATCGACCAGTGCCTGGGTGTCACCCAGCTCAATGCCTTGCTCAAGGCGATCACCGACCATTACCTGGGCTGCGGCCTGGTCACCAGCCGCGCCTACCTCCCGCAGCAGGACCTGTCTTCGGGCCACCTGCAGGTGCTGGTGGTGGAAGGGCGCCTGGAAGGGCTGCGCCCGGACCCGGCCAGCGGCCTGAGCGAGCGCGAGCTGGCCATGGTTTTCCCCGGTGAAGTCGAGCAGCGTCTGAACCTGCGCGAAGTCGAGCAGATGGTCGATCAGCTCAACCGCCTGCCGTCGAACAAGGCGCAGATGGAGCTGACCCCCGGCAAGGCCGTCGGCGGTAGCGAAGTGCTGGTGCGCAACACCCAGCAGAAACCCTGGCGCGCCTCGCTGTCGCGCAACAATGAAGGCCAGCGCAGCACCGGGGAACAGATGCTCAACCTCGGCCTGGAATGGGACAGCCCGCTGGGCCTGGCCGACCAGCTCATGCTGCGCGGTGGCCACGACGTGGTCAGCGACCACACCCAGGGTTCGAAGAACGGCGTGCTGTACTACAACCTGCCGTGGGGCTGGTGGAACTTCACCTACAGCTACAGCGAGAGCGAGTACCGCTCCCTGGCCCAGGCCAACGGCTTTGCCTTCAAGCAGACCGGTGACAGCCAGAACCACCAGCTGCGCGCCGAGCGCGTGGTGCACCGTGATGCCACCAGCAAGACCTCGCTGAATGCCGGCATGGCCCACCTGCGCACCAACAACTACATCGAGGACAGCCGCCTGGAGGGCAGCAGCAACCGCCTGAGCGAGGCGCAGTTCGGCATCAACCACGGCCGCCGCCTGGGCAATGCCTTCGTCAACATCGACCTGGGCACTCAGGAAGGCATCGGCGCCTTCGACGCCCAGGACAATGCCCACCCGCGCCCCGGCCAACCAGTGGCGCGCTACCGCAAGTACAGCGCCACCGTCAGCTATGTACAGGGCTTTGAAGTGCTCGGCGAGCGCCTGAGCTTCAGCAGCCTGGCCACCGGCCAGCGCAGCGAGGACGTATTGTTCAGCCCGCAGCGCATCAGCCTTGGTGGTCTGTCGTCGGTACGCGGCCTGAAGGACCAGTCGCTGTCCGGCGACAGCGGCGGCTACTGGCGCAACGACCTGCGCTGGACCCGCCCGGTGAGCTGGCCGCTGCTGCAGCCGCTGGTGGCCGAGTACGGCCTGGGCCTGGGCTACGACCTGGGCGTGATCCGCAACGACCGCTACAACGGCCAGTACCACGGCCGTGCCAGCAGCCACTCGCTGGAGCTGTTCGCCCGCGGCCAGCATATGGCTGCCAGCGTGACCTTCGCCCACAGCCTGGAACGCCCCGACGTGCTGACCGAAAAGGAACGCCCGGTCTACTTCCGCCTCGACTTTTTCATCTGATCACCTGATTCACGAGATTTGACATGGATGTTCGCCTGTTTGCCTTCCTGGCCCGCCAACGCTCGGCCAAAATTCAGCCGCGCGAGCAGTTCTGCGGGTTGCCCAAGCGCGGCCTGGCGCTGCTGCTGGCCAACGCCATGTTCTGGCAGCCGCTGTGGGCCCAGGCCGCCGAAGGCGTGGTGGTCAGCGGGCCGGGCACCAGCCTGGATAAAGCGGGCAACGGCGTGCCCATCGTCAATATCGCCGCGCCCAACGGCAGCGGCCTGTCGCACAACCAGTTCAGCGACTACAACGTCGGCCAGCAGGGGCTGATCCTCAACAACGCCACCGACCGCACCCAGGCCACCCAGCTGGGCGGCATCATCCTCGGCAACCCGAACCTGCAGGGCACCGCGGCCAACGTCATCCTCAACGAGGTCAACGGCGCCAACGCCAGCCAACTGCGCGGCTACACCGAAGTGGCCGGGCGCGGTGCGCACGTCATCGTCGCCAACCCCCACGGCATCACCTGCGATGGCTGCGGCTTCATCAACACGCCACAGGCCACGCTCAGCACCGGCAAACCGGTGCTCGAGAACGGCCAGCTGAGCCGTTACCAGGTCGACCAGGGCCATATCGCCATCGAAGGCGCGGGGCTCAACGCCAGCAACGTCGACAGCTTCGAGCTGATTGCCCGCAGCACGAAGATCAACGCCGAGATCCAGGCCCGCAACCTGGCCATCGTCGCCGGGCGCAACGATGTCGATGCGCGCACCCTGGCGGCCACGGCGCGTCAGGACGACGGCAGTGCCAAGCCGAGCCTGGCCATCGACTCCAGCGCCTTGGGCGGCATGTATGCCGGCGCGGTCAGGCTGGTGGGCACCGAGGCCGGTGTGGGCGTGCGCCTGGATGGGCGGATGATCGCCAGCGGCGGCGATATCCAGCTCGAGGCCAACGGCCAGTTGCACATGGCCCAGGCCAGCGCCAGCGGCGACGTACGCCTGCAGGCGGCGGCTATCGATGCGCAGGGCCCGGTGCATGCCGGCCAGCAACTGCAGCTGGACAGCCGCGGCGAGCTGGTCAACCGCCAGGGGCTGACTGCCGGGGGCCAGGTACAGTTGAACGCTGGCGGCCAACTGAGCAACCTTGGCGGTATCCAGGCGGGTATCAACATCGATGGTCAGCGCGTGGCCGGCGCCGACCTGAAGATCAGCGCCGGTGCGGTGGACAACCGCAACCAGCGCCTGATCGCCAGCGGCGACCTGACCCTCTCCACCGGCACCCACCTGGACAACCAGGGCGGTAGCCTCAGCGCCGGGCGCGACCTCAGCGTCAATGCCGCGACCCTGGATAACCGTCAGCAGGGCAAAGTGCTCGCCGACGGGCGCATGACCCTCACCGGTGGCCAGTTGCTCAACGGCGACCGTGGCCAGATCACCAGCCAGGGCGCGCTGAACGCCACCTGGGCCCATCTGGACAACCAGGCCGGCGAACTGTCCAGCCTCGATACCCTGGCCCTGAACCTCGGCAGCCTGGACAACCGCACTGGCAAGGTCCTGGCCAACCGCGGCATCACCGTCACCAGCCAGGGGCTGGTGGACAACCGCTCCGGCCGGATCGCCAGCCAGGCCACCCTCGACCTGACCGCCCAGGCCCTGAATAACCAGGGCGGCGTGGTCACCAGCAAGGCCGGCCTGGCATTGGTCGCGGGCGCAGCCATCGACAACCGCCACGGCGAGATCTCCAGCGCCGGCACCACTCAGGTAGAAGCCGCCAGCCTCGACAACCGCGAGCAAGGCAAACTGCTCAGCGACGGCACGCTCACCGCCAAGATCACCGGGCTGCTGGACAACCAGGCCAAGGGCCTGGTGAACGGCGTGGGCGACACCCATATCGACGCGGGGCAGCTGGACAACCGCGGTGGCCGCCTGGTGGGCAAGGACCTGCTGACCCTGCAGGGCCAGCGCTGGGACAACCGCGGCGGCAAGATCGAGGCCGACGGCGCACTGACACTGACCATCGACCACCTCGACAACCGCGACCAGGGCC
>NZ_JAOXMC010000360.1:0-255 GCF_026343815.1 Pseudomonas sp. BJa3
TCCGTGGTCTGCAATACGCCAAAACGCGCACCGGCATCGAACCCCGCTTCCAGCTCGTCCCAGTTTCCCCCTTGCACGCCATATTCCATCCCGACCGGCAAGGCCCGCAGCACGGTGGCGTCCGGCAGACCGAAGAAGGTCACGATCGGCCGCTCCGGACGGTCCGCCAGGAAAGCCAGCCGGTCGAGCAACGCGTCCGCGTCCAGCACGAAGGGCACCAGATTCACGCCAAAGCGCGCCCGGGTCAGCGTGGCG
>NZ_JAOXMC010000361.1:0-255 GCF_026343815.1 Pseudomonas sp. BJa3
GGCAATCGGGTGGGGACGTTGCGCTGACCATCGACGAGCTGTACGGACAGCGCAGCTTCCACGAGTCGCAGCAGGTCGAGCCGGGGGACCTGGCGGAAGGCCGCTACGCGCATTTCATCGAGCGGGCATTCGCCAGCGACGATCAGCTTTGGGGTGTGTTCGCGCTGGGTTTGCTCGCGCGCCCGCCCGAGTTCCGCCATGCCGCGCTTTGAGCGCGGACGACACGCTATTTTTCAGGGGTTGAACAATGAGCAC
>NZ_JAOXMC010000362.1:0-254 GCF_026343815.1 Pseudomonas sp. BJa3
GGTTTCGATGATGTAGGTGGCTGCCACTGCCTGGCCCATGGCGAAGGCACTCCAGTTGCCGCGTTCGCCGTACACCCAGGTGCGCAGGTCCAGGCCCAGGCCGTTGACGTCGCCGCCGGAGCGGGTGCCCAGGTCACGGTCGTCCTCGGACGGGCCGGTGATCTTCACGTCGAGGCCGAAGTTCTTCTGCGCGGTTTCCGCCGCCAGGGTCGGCATCGACCCCAGCAGGGCGAAGCCCAGGCCGATGCCGGCTT
>NZ_JAOXMC010000363.1:0-254 GCF_026343815.1 Pseudomonas sp. BJa3
TCCGCGGCGCCTTCGTGGCACTGCGCCAGCCTGGCAGCGCGCAGCAGCCTGCGGAGCCGGTTTCGGACCGGGCCCGCGCGCCGGGCGCGGCCAAGGCCGCCGAATCCGCGCCGGCCGGCGATCCGGTGGTATCCGGCGCCGTCGCGCCGCCGCCACCCAAATACGATTCCGATGGCGAAGTGACGCTGCCGGTGCAGGTGCGGGTGGTGGAGGCGCCACCCAAGCGTTTTTCGGCCTCGATCGGCGTCGACGAC
>NZ_JAOXMC010000364.1:0-254 GCF_026343815.1 Pseudomonas sp. BJa3
CTTCTGCGACAATGCGGGCTCCGCGCCCAGAGGGCGCCGTCACGAGGCGTCCCCCGCAATGCTCGTCATCGGCATCGCCGGCACCGAACTCACCGCGCAGGAGCGCGACTGGCTGCAGCACGATGCCGTGGCCGGCGTCATCCTGTTCACCCGCAATTTCGCCTCGCGCGCTCAGGTGGCGGAACTGTCGCAGGCCATCCGCGCCGCCGAGCCGCGCCCGCAGCTGGTCTGCGTGGACCAGGAAGGCGGGCGCG
>NZ_JAOXMC010000365.1:0-254 GCF_026343815.1 Pseudomonas sp. BJa3
GCTGCTGTCCGCCGCGGACGTGCTGGCCGTGCTGCAGGAGGCCGGCTTCGACGGCCCGGTGATCCGCCTACGTGAGCCCGGCATGCAGGCCGATGCCCATGATTGCGCGGCGGTGGTGACGAAGCCTGTGCAGATCCAGTCGCTGTTCGGAGCGATCGAGCACGCCCTGGGCATGCGCGCCTGAGCGGCAGGGGTTCCGGCGTTTCGCGGCCTCAGACGTGGCCGGCCGCCGGCTTCAGTCGCTGCCACACCGC
>NZ_JAOXMC010000366.1:0-254 GCF_026343815.1 Pseudomonas sp. BJa3
TATCTCCTTTGGGGCGCGGATATCGTTATGCGTCTTGCCGATCCGCTACGGCGTAGAAAGCGTTATACGACGGGATCCCCCAGGTGCGACAGGAATGACCCATCATGGAAAACCAGGGCGCCGCCGTGCCCGTCCGGCGCGTGCAAGCGGCGCACCTCGCCGATCAGCACGGCGTGGTCGCCCACTTCCAGCACCTGGCGGGTGGCGCACTCGAAGCGGGCGGCGCAGGCGTCGAACACGGGGATGCCGTCCTC
>NZ_JAOXMC010000367.1:0-254 GCF_026343815.1 Pseudomonas sp. BJa3
CGCCGAAACGCACGGCGTTGCCGAGAAGGTCGCCCATCGCTCGTCGCGGTGTGTCGATCGGCGCCTTGCCGAGCGTCGCCTCGGTGAAGCCGCGCGGGTAGAGCCAGGTGCGATGCGCGCCAGTGAGATGACCGGAGAGGTCGGTGACGGATGCGATCATCGCCGGCCAGGTCTCGGTCGAAGCATCGTCGTCGGGCCGATAGTAGCAGCGTGGGTGGAAACGCAGGGCTCCGGTTCCGTGCAAATGCGTGATG
>NZ_JAOXMC010000368.1:0-254 GCF_026343815.1 Pseudomonas sp. BJa3
TAAATTTTGCTCCTAATTTATTTATGAAGCGTATCTTATAGGACTAGGCAAAAAAAATCTGTAACAAAAATGTCACTTTTATAGAAATAAAGGCCCTGTTCATAAACGAGGCCCCTTAGAAAGTTTATCTACAGGAAAGATTTTATGCCAAAAAATTTATAACTCATTGAGAGTAAATATGAATCAGTATGTGTCGTCTATCCATTCCTTTTTACTAAAATGAAGACTTAACGATTTTAAACATATGCAATAAT
>NZ_JAOXMC010000369.1:0-254 GCF_026343815.1 Pseudomonas sp. BJa3
CCATGATGATCACCCGTTAAAGAGTGACACACAATCGTTGCAATAAAACCAATTAATCCAAGAGCAACGAGCCACCAAATATGCCAAACAAGCGCAAAACTAACAACTAACGAAAAGAATCCGGCAATAATCCCTGCTGCTGTATTTGAAGGCATATGAATTCTTGAAAACCCATTTATTGGACGTTTATAACCATTCTTCTTCATATTCCAATAAGCATCGTCAGTTTGCACTTCTGGAATTATTGCAAAATT
>NZ_JAOXMC010000036.1:0-18471 GCF_026343815.1 Pseudomonas sp. BJa3
ACCTGCGTTCGGCCTCCTGAAGTCGCAATTTGTGTCGCCTGAACTATCGCGCACCTAGAAGCAAAAGCAGATCAAGATCAAGAGCAAGAGCAAGAGCAAGAGCAAGAGCAAGAGCAAGAGCAAGAGCAAGAGCAAGAGCAAGATCAAGATCAAGATCAAGATCAAGATCAAGATCAAGAGAGAGCGTTCTTTGATTGGAGGCTAGAGGTATTTCGACAACCAGGCCTCTCACCAATATATGGCAAGAGGCCTGAACAGTTTGATCAGATATATTTCACCCACGAATTACGCAGGCCTCAACATCCTCACAAAACTTGCCGCAAGAACGCCTGGGCCCGAGGGTCCTTCGGCGCATCGAAGAACGCCTTTGGCGGCGAATCTTCCAACAGCTTGCCGTGATCGAAGAACAACACCCGATCCGCCACTTCCCGGGCAAAGCCCATCTCGTGCGTCACGCAGACCATGGTCATGCCTTCCTGGGCCAGGGTCTTCATCACATCCAGCACCTCCCCGACCATCTCCGGGTCGAGCGCCGAGGTCGGTTCGTCGAACAACATCACCTTCGGATCCATCGCCAGGGCGCGGGCGATGGCTACCCGCTGCTGCTGGCCACCTGAGAGGCGCGACGGGTACTCGTTGGCCTTCTGCGCGATACCGACCTTTTCCAGCAACGCCCGGGCCTTGGCTTCACGATCGGCCTTGTTGCGCTTGCGTACCACTTTCTGCGCCAAGCACAGGTTCTCCAGCACGGTCATGTGCGGGAACAGGTTGAAGTGCTGGAACACCATGCCGACTTCACGGCGGTAGGCGTTGATATCGGTCTTAGGGTCGTCCAGCTGCACGCCATTGATGGACACATGGCCCTGGTCGAAATGCTCCAGGCCGTTCAAGCAACGCAGGAAGGTGGACTTGCCCGAACCGGACGGGCCCAGCACCACCACCACTTCGCCCTTGGCGACCTGGGTGGTGACGTTGTCCACCGCACGCACCACTTGGCCGCGGGTGTCGAAGACTTTAAGCAGGTCACGGACTTCAATCACTTTGCGCAAGCCTCCGCTCGAGCCGGCTGGCAATGTGCGACAGCGGCAGGTTGATCAGCAAGTACAGCCCCGCCACGCAGAACCAGATCTCGAAGGTAGAGAACGAGGTGGTGATGGCCTCGCGACCGCTCTTGGTCAGCTCGGTGATGGCGATCACCGACACCAGCGAAGTGTCCTTGACCAGGCTGATGAACTGCCCCGCCAGCGGCGGCAGTACGCGTTTGAACGCCTGGGGCAGGATCACGTGGCGCATGGACTGCGCGCCATTCAGGCCGAGCGAGCGGGCCGCCTCGTTCTGGCCCTTGGCGATCGACTGCACCCCGGCACGGACGATCTCGGCCACGTAGGCGCCAGTGAACAGTGCCAACGCCGCTACCCCGGCAAACTCCCGGGACAGATTGAGCACGGTGCCGATGAAGAAGTAGAAGATGAAGATCTGTACCAGCAGCGGCGTGCCGCGCACCAGTTCGACATAGACCGTGGACAGG
Source organism: Pseudomonas sp. BJa3 (assembly GCF_026343815.1). NCBI lineage: Bacteria > Pseudomonadati > Pseudomonadota > Gammaproteobacteria > Pseudomonadales > Pseudomonadaceae > Pseudomonas > Pseudomonas sp. BJa3. The sequence continues at coordinate 1,529 of NZ_JAOXMC010000036.1, forward strand.
TCACGCAGGGTGGGGTTGCTCGAAAGCCGACAGAGCCCGGCGAACAGGCCGATAACCAGGCCCAGGGCGCCGGATATGACCGAGATCCACAGCGTGGTCCAAAGGCCCCAGGCCAAAGGCCCAGCGGCCCAGTGGCGGGTGACGCCGATGGCATCGCCCTCGGCGACGTCGTCGCCACGGGCCAGCAGCATGCTGTCCTTGGCCACTTCGACGAACTGGGTGTCGCCGCTCTCGCTCTTCAGGGTGACCCGGGCGTTGTCGCCGGAGACCACGATTTCCTCGACCGTGCCAGGGTTGGCGGCACGCTGGGTTTCCTCGGCCTTGTAGGCGAAGTATTGCGGAACGCGGTTCCAGCGCCACTCGTAGGAAATCATCGAGGTGGCCAGGTACAAGCTGATCGCCAGGCCCACCAGGACCAGCGCGGTCAGCCCGTGCCACGGCCACTGTGCTTTCTTGTGTTTGATCACGTGGGGTACTTCCGTAAATGCGAACGCGCAGGGTTCGCCTGCGCGTCGAGGTCAGCGCTTGGTTTTTTGGCCCAGGCCTTATTCCATTTCCTTCAGCCAGTCCTTGTTCTTGAACCACTTGTCGTGGATACGATCGTAGGTCCCGTCATGCTTGATCTGGTGCAGGAAGTTGTTGATGTAGTTGATGCTGTCGTAGTCGCCCTTCTTCAGGCCGAAGGCCAGCGGCTCGTAGGTGAAGGGCTCTTCCAGGAACACCAGCTTGCCAGCGCCGGCCTTCTCCACGGCCACCACGTTGTAGGGCGAGTCGTAGACGAAGGCGTCGGCCTTGCCGTTGACTACATCCATCACCCCTTCCTGCTCGTTGTCGTAGCCGTGGTACTTGGCCTTGCCGATCAGCTTCTTAGCGACCATCTCGCCAGTGGTGCCGAGCTTGGAAGTGAGACGGTACTTCTCGTTATTCAGGTCCTTGTACGACTTGATCTCGCCCGCCAGCTCCTTGCGGATCAGCAGGGTCTGGCCGACGACGATGAAGGGCTCGCTGAAGTTCAGGCGCAGGTTGCGCTCCTGGGTCAGGGTCATGCCACTGCCGATGAAGTCGAACTTGTCGGTCATCAGTGCCGGAATGATGCCGTCGTAGGCGGTGGAGACCATCTCCAGCTTTACGCCCATGGACTTGGCCATGGCCTTGAGGATGTCGACCTCGAAGCCGATGATCTCGCCACGCTTGTTGGTCATTTCAAACGGCATGTAGGTCGGGTCCATGCCCACACGCAGGGTGCCGCGCTTGACCGCGTCATCGATGGCGCCGGCCTGGGCGGTGGCTACCGCGATCAGGGCGGTCGCACCTACCAGCAGCCGCGACAGGTATTTCTTCATCATCACCAAGTCCCCTAGCAAGAAGTACGCAGATTTTTTTTGTAAGCACGGTCCTACAGACCGATGCGTAATGTCGGGACGGATGCTAACGCATGCGAAGGCCGGGACCTAGAGCCGGTGGGGACTTTGTTGGCCAAAAATCGATGAGGGTAAAACAATCGCGGGGCAAGTCGGGCCGCCGCATCGCCGCTCCCACGCAGCGCTGATACGGCGTGGGAGCGGCGATGCGGCGGCCCGGCCTGCCCCGCGATTATCGGTGCGACGCGATCATGCCAGTGCTGGCTGGACCACGTTCTCCGGATGCAACGGCAGCAGCGGCGAGTGCGGGTCGTTGGCGATGGAAGCGCGCCATACATCGATCCACGCCGTGTTGTGCCCGGCCCATACCTGCTCGTGCAGGCGCGACAGCGCCACCGGGTCGCTGAGCAGCGCCAGGCGGGTGTTCAGGTCCAGGCCCTGCGGCCCAACTTCCAGCGCCTTGGCCACACGCTCAACGCGCAGCGCCTCGATCGGCGCCGCCTGGCCATGACGTGCCGTGGCCATGGCACAGGCCAGGGCGTTCTGGCGCGGATCGACCACGGCCCGGACGAAGCCGTCGTGCAGGGCATGCCAGCGGTTCTCGTGGGTGTACTGGTCGGTGGCCAGCAGCTCCTGCGGCGTCGCATATTCCTCGGGGATGAGGAACAGCTTCTCGTCCTTGGCCGCCAGGCCCAGGCGGGTGCGGCTGGAGATCACCGAGACCGGGATCGACAGCACCAGCGAGCCGACGATCGGCGCCAGCCACCACAGGAAGCTCGGGTTCAACCAGGCCACCAGGCCGGCCCAGGCGATGCCCAGCAGGGTCTGCGGACCATGGCGACGTACCGCCTCGCTCCACGGAGTCGAGTCATCGTCACGCTGCGGCGAGTTCCAGGTCGCGGCCCAACCGAGGAACGCGGCCAGCACGAAACGGGTGTGGAAGATCATCCGCACCGGTGCCAGCAACATGGAGAACAGCATCTCCATCAGCATCGACAAGGTGACCTTGATACGCCCGCCGAACTCGGTGGCGCCCTTGGCCCAGATCAGGATGACGCTGAGCAGCTTGGGCAGGAACAGCAGCACGATGGTGGTGGAGAACAGCGCGATGGCCTTCTCCGGGTGCCACTGCGGCCACAGCGGGTAGAGCTGGAACGGCTCGATGAAGTATTGCGGCTCCATCAAGGTGTTGGTCGCCAGCAGCGCGGTCGACAGCACCAGGAACAGGAACCACAACGGCGCCGACAGGTACGACATCACCCCGGTGAGGAACACCGCGCGGTGCACCGGGTGCATGCCCTTGACCAGGAACAGGCGGAAGTTCATCAGGTTGCCGTGGCACCAGCGACGGTCGCGCTTGAGCTCGTCGAGCAGGTTTGGCGGCAGCTCTTCGTAGCTGCCCGGCAGGTCATAGGCGATCCACACGCCCCAGCCGGCACGGCGCATCAACGCGGCTTCGACGAAGTCGTGGGAAAGGATAGCACCAGCAAACGCGCCCTTGCCCGGCAACGGCGCCAAGGCGCAGTGCTCGATGAACGGCTTCATGCGGATGATCGCGTTATGGCCCCAGTAGTGCGACTCGCCCAGCTGCCAGAAGTGCAGGCCGGCGGTGAACAGCGGGCCGTACACGCGGGTGGCGAACTGCTGCATGCGCGCATAGAGGGTATCCATGCCCGAGGCTTTCGGCCCGGTCTGGATGATGCCGGCATCCGGGTTGGCCTCCATCAGGCGCACCAGGCTGCTCAGGCACTCGCCGCTCATGACGCTGTCGGCGTCGAGCACGACCATGTACTTGTAATCGCCCCCCCAGCGACGGCAGAAGTCGTCGAGGTTGCCGCTCTTGCGCTTCACCCGGCGCCGGCGACGACGATAGAAGATGCGGCCAAAGCCCTTGGTCTCGCGACACACGTCCAGCCAGGCCTGTTGTTCGGCCACGGCGATATCGGTGTCGTTGGTATCGCTGAGCACGAAGAAGTCGAAACGATCAAGGTTGCCGCTGGCGGCCACCGACTCGAAGGTCGCCCGCAGGCCTGCGAACACCCGTGGCACGTCTTCGTTGCAGATCGGCATCACCAGCGCGGTACGCGCCTCGGCGGGAATCGGCTCGTTGCCGGCGCTGCTGCCGGAGATGCGGTACTTGTCACGCCCGGTGAGCAGCTCGAGGAAGCCCATCAGTGCGGTCCAGAAGCCCGCCGACACCCAGCAGAACAGGATACCGAAAAGGATCAGAATGGACGTCTGCAGCGCATATGGCCAGACCTGCACCACGGTGTCCCACAACGGCTGGTGGATGACTTCGTCGAGGTCGACGAACGACCAGCCCTGGTACGGCAGGATGCCCTTCATGTACCAGCCGGCAACGATGGTCTGGCCGATCATCAGGGTGAGCAGGATATAGCGGCGAATCGAGCCGACCGTGCGCCAGCGTGCCGGCGGCAGTTCGCGCTTGGGCGGCTGTGGGGCGTTGGTGCGGCCGGTCATGCGCCGCCACATGCGGATCAGCACGTTGGTGCGCCACGGCTCGGGCACGACCTTGGTGCGTTTGATCGGAGGGGCGATCTTCAGGCACAGGCGGCCGCTGCCATCGACGCCGAGCATCTCGGCCTCTTCCAGTTCGGCGGCGCTGCCTACGGTAAGACGGGCCCCCACCGAAGCCTGGACGGCCTCGGCGGTGGCGGCGGCCGGGTTGGCCGCCAGGCGTTGGTGCAGCTCGCTGAACGAAGTGCAACGGGCGAGTTCCGCGCGTTGCTCGTCGCTCAGGGGGAGGTGGGCCAGGTATTCGCCAAGCGATTCCGGCCTTGCGCTTGAGTTACTCATCGGCAGGCAACTGATAGCTCCAGGTCTCGGTCAGCACCTTCTCGGTGGTGGCCGGGGCCCCGTTGGTGGATGCCGCGTCGGCGGCGGGTTGCTCGGCAGCCTGCTCGGCCTTGGCTTTCTCAGCCTTGGCGTGGGCGTGCTTGGCCGCGGCCTTGTCCTGCTTGGTTTCCTTGGCGGGCTTCGGTTGCTCGACCGGCACGTCACGCAGCAGCGCGGCGCGCATCTCGGTGGACTTCTTCGGATCCTGCACCTTCAGGCGCAGGGTCAGGCGCCAGCCTTTGGTTTCCGGGTTGTAACGCAGATTGTTCTCGACCACTTCGGCGTTGTCGCCGACGCTGACCTGGCTGCGCACGGCGGTGTCCGCCGGCAATGCCGCGAGGTTCGGGCCGATGAAATCGACCAGCAGGGCAACGCTGCCGTCAGTCTGGCGGATCAGGTTGGACTGCTTGACGTCACCAGCCGAGCGCAAGGTCTGCTTGACCCAGCCCAGCTCCTGCGAGTGCAGTTGGTCTTCCTTGATGGTCCAGCGCAGGCGGTAGTCGTATTCGAACGGCTTGCCTGGCTCAGGCAGCTTTTCAGGGCTCCAGAAGGCCACGATGTTGTCGTTGGTCTCATCGGCGGTCGGAATCTCGACCAGATCTACAGTGCCCTTGCCCCAGTCGCCTTTCGGCTCGATCCAGGCACTCGGACGCTTCTCGTACTCGTCGTCGAGATCTTCATAGTCACTGAAGGCGCGCTGGCGCTGCAGAAGGCCGAAACCACGGGGATTCTCTACGCTGAAGTTGCTGACAGCCAGGTGTTTCGGGTTGTTCAACGGGCGCCACAGCCACTCGCCGTTGGCGGCGTGGATGGCCAGACCTTCGGAATCATGCAGCGCTGGGCGGTAGTTCATGATCTTCGACGGCTGGTTGGGGCCGAACAGGTACATGCTGGTCAGCGGGGCGATGCCCAGGCGGCTGACGTTTTCACGCAGGTAGACGCGCGACTTGACGTCGACCAGGGTGTCCTCGCCCGGACGCAGGGTCAGCTTGTAGGCACCAGTGGAGCGCGGCGAGTCGAGCAGTGCATAGATCACCAGGTGCTTGTCGTTCGGCTTGGGCTTCTCGATCCAGAATTCACGGAAGCGCGGGAATTCCTCGCCCGACGGCAGTGCGGTGTCGATGGCCAGGCCACGGGCTGACAGGCCATAGCGGTGGCCCTTGCCGACCACGCGGAAATAGCTGGCGCCAAGCAGGGTCATGATCTCGTCCTGCTTGTCGGCCTTGTTGATCGGGTAGAGCACACGGAAACCGGCATAGCCGAGGTTCTTGGTGGCGTCGGCGTCATGGGGCACGTCACCGAACTCGAAGCGGCTCGGATCGTACTTGATTTCCCTGACCTTGTTGGCGGTGATCTCGTTGATGGTCACCGGCGTGTCGAAATGCATGCCCTGGTGATAGAAGGACAGCTTGAACGGCGTCTTGTCCTTGGCCCACTCGGCCTTTTCCTGCAGGAAGCGGATCTTCTGGTAGTCGGCGTACTTCATGTCGCGGAACACCGGCGGCAGGTTGCTCTTCGGCGCCTCGAACTTCTGACCGGCCAGATCCTTTGCCTTGGCTGCAACATCGTCCAGATTGAATGCCCACAGCTGGCCCGCGCTCATCAGGCCGACCAGCGCCACGCCGGCCAACAGTGCCTTGCGCAGCCGGGTACCGGGGATTCTAGGTGCAATACAGGGGCTTACAATCACGAGCAATCCTCGCCGAAAACAGATCATGAAACCAACGGCCAGCGACAAATGCCGGGTTGGCGAGCACTGTTCGGACCCCGTGAGGGCGTAATGATTCCCCAAACGGATCCTGACAATGCTCGAGTCAAAGTGAAACGAACCTGCGAACGCAGGTTCATGCAGCGCGCGATTATCCAGCAGGTCGCGTTACAACGCATCAGGCTGAACAAACTATTTATCGTACAAAACCCCTTGTTTTCGCCAAACAAGGGGTTTTTTGACCTCATATTTGTAACATAAATGTTACCGGGCCATCATTGACCAGGTGCACCTGCATGTCAGCGCCGAAGCGACCACTGGCCACCTGCGGATGCTGAGCTTGTGCCTGATTCAAAAGATAGTCGAAAAGCGCAGCGCCAAGGGCCGGTGGCGCTGCTGTCGAGAAGCTCGGGCGCATGCCGTTGCGGGTGTCGGCGGCCAGGGTGAACTGTGACACCAGCAACAGGCCACCGCCGACATCCTTGAGCGAGCGGTTCATCTTGCCCTGCTCGTCGCTGAACACTCGGTAGTTCAGCAGCTTGTGCAGCAGTTTGTCGGCATGCTCGGGCGAATCGCCTGGCTCGACCGCCACCAGCGCCAGCAACCCTTGGTCGATGGCCCCGACGATCTCCCCCGCCACCTCCACCCGTGCGCCGCGCACACGCTGGATCAGCCCTTTCATGCCTCTTCCAGGGGCAGGTCGAGCAGGCGTCGCGCCATCTGGTCGGCGGCGCGCACCAAGGCGTCGGTGATGCCCGGCTCGGAGGCGGCGTGACCGGCGTCGCGGATCACCTTCAGTTCACTGTTCGGCCAGGCCTGGTGCAGCGCCCAGGCGTTGTCCAGCGGGCAGATCACATCGTATCGGCCATGCACGATTACTGCCGGCAGATGAGCGATCTTCGGCATGTCGCGGATCAGCTGGTCAGGTTCGAGGAACGCGTTGTGGGTGAAGTAATGACATTCGATACGAGCGATGGACAGAGCACGCTGGGGTTCAGAGAAGCGGTCGACCACCAAGGGGTTCGGCCGCAGGGTGGCCGTGCGGCCTTCCCAGGTGGACCAGGCCTTGGCGGCGTGCATCTGGGCGATCTGGTCGTTGCCGGTCAGGCGCTTGTGGAAAGCCTTGACCAGGTCGCCACGCTCTTCCGGTGGTATCGGTGCGATGTAATCTTGCCAGTAATCGGGGAACAGACGGCTGGCGCCTTCCTGGTAGAACCAGCTGATCTCCTGCGGGCGGCACAGGAAAATCCCGCGCAGGATCAGCCCATGCACGCGCTCGGGATGGGTCTGGGCATAGGCCAGGGCCAGGGTGGAGCCCCACGATCCGCCGAACAGTACCCACTTGTCGATGCCAAGGTGTTCGCGGATGCGCTCCAAGTCCTCGACAAGGTGCCAGGTGGTGTTGTTCTCCAGGCTCGCATGCGGCGTGGAGCGGCCACAGCCGCGTTGGTCGAAGGTGATGATCCGATACAGATTGGGGTCGAAGTAGCAACGGCTCTGGGCATCGCAACCGGCGCCCGGGCCGCCGTGGATGAACACCACGGGCAGACCTTCCGGCGAGCCGCTTTCATCGACGTACAGCACATGCGGCGCTTCCACGGCCAGATCGTGCCGGGCGTAGGGTTTGATCTGCGGGTAGAGGGTCTGCATCGCGCACTCCGTGTGAGGTTTGGTTCGGCCGTGGGCCATCATAAACCTGAATGACGCTTTGAGCATGTATCTATGGCAAATCGGCGTTCCGACTGCATGGACCGGTGCCCACAAGCCGCTGGGCCAGGCAAGGTATCTGCGGCCTACATACCTACAGCTTGCGCGCCAGGCATTCTGCCCATAGTCCGTTGCTCCCACCTACCCGGCAAAGGAGCAAGACATGCCAGCAACCGCAAGCACCTCACCCGGCCGTCACTACACGACAATCGAGCAGGCAATACCTACCTGGCTCAAGGAGAGCACGCCAGCGACGCGCGCAGGTCTGCAAAACTGGCAGCGAGGGCCCGACTGGCTGGCCGCTGCCGTCCGGCAACAACCAGATGTCGCCAAGGCGTGGCAGGATGAACATGCTCGCCATCGACGACACCAGGCCGGCGTCCAGAGATTGTTCGAAGGACTTCCCGAACTGGAAACCTACGCCAGGAAGATACTGGCAGACGGGATCAAAAATCGCTTCGGCCTGGAGCTCGACGTCGACAAGACCTATCTGATCGACGCCCGCCTGATCGACACGTCCTCAGCCATTGATGGTCGCCAGGCAGTCGACAGGGCAACCCGCTCGCTGCTGCACTGCGCATTGCACAATTTCGACGCTGGCGCTGCGCAAGAGCATGGCATGGACGCGCCCGCTGCCCCGTTGAAAAAGTCCGTCATCGTCGATCACCGCCGCTTCATGGGCACCGTACCCATCACCAACCAGATAGACTTCACCGCCGAAGCCTTCGCCGACCTGTGCCGCACCTTGGATATCGGCGCCAGATACCATGACCTGGTGCATGCCATCTACTACCCCGCCGCCACGCCCAGGCGCAGCGCCGATGAGCAGGCACTGGATGTGTATCGAACCTTGGGCAACGCCGAAGTCTCCGCATTCAGACAGTCTCTGCACTTTGCTCGCCTCAAGGGCGATATCGACCGTGACTTTTATGAGAGCGCGCTTGCGCAGTGCCTGGACACCGCTGCGAAGGCAACTGCAAGCATCACCTTCAGTACGATGTCCCTCTGGGAAGCCGAACTGACCGGCGTCCTGCTCATCACTCGGCAAACAAATGGGCAGAAGTGCCAAGCGCTGTATATTCCCGAAGATGATGAGACGCCGCTCAAGGCGTTCGCCACCCTGGACGCGCTGTTCAGCGAGCTGGGCGAACGACTGCGGGCCAACGCCGGCTACCTGGACAAACACATCGCCGAACGCGACAAAGCCTCGGTACAAAGCCGCCTCGCAGGCCGCCTGACCCCGTTCGGATGGAGCAGCCGTGGCCTCTACGAACGCGTGTCTGCCCCACAGGCGGCACTATACCCATCCACCCGACCGTTCAAACATGGGTTTCAGGAGATGATGGCGCTCCAGAAGGCCGAGCGTCACGAGATGGATGCGCTGTACCACGCCGTTCCCACCGAAATTGTCGACCGGCGCACCGCCCTGGCCCATCGCAAGCTGGTCTTCGGACGCGTGCTGACCGGCTTGAACATCGCCGGTTTCTTCGTACCAGGGCTTGGGGAGGCGATGCTTCTCCTTAGCCTGACCCAGTTGGCCTTCGAGGTGTACGACGGTATCGACGCCTGGAAGAACGACGAACGCGACATTGCCTACGGCTATCTGGTCGATGTCATCGAAAATGTGGCATTGATGGCCGCCCTTGCCACAGCAACCAAGGCACTGAACAGTTCAGGCGCCGGGGCGCCCGCTGCTTCAGAGGGTGTAGAGAGACACGCGCCCGAGCGAGAACGTATTGCTGTGCTGACACCGTCCTTCATCGAGGAACTGCAGGACGTGGAAATGCCCGATGGCCAGGTACGCCTCTGGAAACCAGACCTAACACCCTATCGGCGCAGCGATGCCCTGCCCGACCATCTGGAACCAGATGCATTGGGCCTCAGGCATCACCAGGGCAAGCTCTGGCTGGATACGATGGGCGATCGCTACATCGTCGAACACGCATCGGCAACCGCTGACTACCGTGTACAACACCCGCTCGGGCCCCAGCGCTACGCGCCGCCGGTTCTACATAACGGTGCTGGCGCCTGGCTGCATGTCGTCGATCAACCCACGACTTGGAGTGGGACCACCTTGCTGCGCCGGATTGGCCACTTGAACGCGCATTTCGACGAGTCGACGTTACGCAGCATGCTTGCCATCACTGACATTGACGAAGGCGAACTGCGCCGGACCCTGGTCAAGAATCAACGGCTTCCTGCCTTGCTGGAAGACACGATGCAGCGCTTCAGGCTGGACGAGACAGTTGGTCACCGCGCCATCAGCAGCGCCCGATTTGACGAATTCACCAGAGCCTATGATGGTCTTCCGACTACTCGGCAGCCAGGCACCGAGGTCATCCGGCGGGTATTCCCGCAACTGCCGCCCGCAGTCGGCGAGGAACTGGTTCGCAACGCCAGCGTCGAGGAGCGGCAACTGCTCAATGCTGGCAAGGTCCCCCTGCGTCTGGCCGAGGAAGTTCGCGCATACCAGCAACAGATTCGCCTGACACGCGCCTACGAAGGTCTGTACCTGAACTGCGTGCGGAGCTGGGACATAGACCGGCTGATCATCCACACCTTGCAACAACTGCCCCAATGGCCTGCAGATACCTACCTGGAACTGCGCCAATACCGATTCTGGCCAAGCCAACACGCGAGCGTCGGCCCGATGGACGCCTCATTGCGTGCTACCGTCACGTGCGCGCATGCGGGTTACATCGTCCATGCCGCGCCGCTGGCGGGTAGACCGATGAGGCCCCTGACCAACCTGTACGGTGCCCTGTTCGAGGCTCTGCCCCAGGTCATGGTGCAGCTGGCTGTCAGCGACGAAGCCGCGTTGCGCCGGTTGCTGCAACAAAATGCCCTGCCCCGCGCGCCACTACGCCAGGTGCTCGGCATGCGCCCCGTGAAGCCAGGCTATCGCTCCCCCATGCGCCTCGCCGATGGCCGCGTTGGTTACCCGCTGAGTGGCGGTGCCGCGGCCACGGGTGTCAGCCGCCAGGCGCTGCTCGATGCGATCGCGGCGACCGGCCTGCCTGAACACACGCGCAGGTCCACAGAGCAGATATTGATGATGATTACCAGTACCGGCCGCACTCAAGTGCAAGTCCTCGATCACCTTCAACAGTTGCTGGAACAGCGCCTTGAACTCCAGAGCAGGCTGGACGAATGGTACGAGGGGATCTTTTCAGGCTCAGATCAGGAAGCCTTGGAGCACGCCAATGTGCGCACCGAAATCATCCAGCACTGGTACGACAGCGCGCTTGAGGAGAGCAACCAACACGCTGCGCAGCTAAGCCTGAACCACGTGCGCCTGGCCGACATTCCGATGAATTTGCCCGCACACTTCACCTCGCGTGTGCGCCGGCTGCGCTTGATCGGTTCGGCAGCAGACAACAATTCAGGCTGGGCTCAGCATGAGCGTCTGCTGCAACGCCTGCTGCGGCAGATGCCGCAGCTCGAGGAACTGGTGATCACCCGGCCCTTCGAATTGCGGGCGGCACCCTCGTCCTTCCTCTACAGTATCGGCACGATCAGCCAGCACCTGCCTGGCTTGCGAGTGCTGACTTTCACCAATCAGAACATCCCGCTCAGTGCGATGCACATGGCAGAACTGTCCAGTCTGCCCGAGCTGCGCCGTCTGGATCTGAGTGGCAACCGGTTTGCCCAGCGCGACAGCCCAAGCCTACATCAGCTATCGCTGGATTATCTCGGCCTGGATGACATGCAAATCAGCCAATGGCCCATCGGGCTGGGCGGCGACGCGCTGGGGCGAATTGCGCATGTTTCGCTACGCAACAACAACCTGAGGTCGCTTCCGACATTCCTCCTCGACCAACCCGAGCTCGCCCTCGGCGGTACAATGCTCTCGCTGGAGGGCAATGATATAAACGAAGACCACCTGCAGCGCTTGCTGCTGAATGAAAGCGGGATGACGTCGCGCATCCATGTCGACCGATCGCCTGAACTCACCCAACGGCTGGATCGAGTCCGTCGGGAGCGGGACCAACTGCGCGACGCCATCGATGGCTGGGCGCAAGCGTCAAGCTCGAACCAGCCTTTGACACAGGCCATGCTGGAAGACCGCCAGCGCATCGCCAGCGCGATCCGCCAGTTCTGGGAAAACCAGGAACGGGGCTTGCGCTATCTGCGATTACAGCTCGCGGATGTGGCCATTGAAAATTTTCCGCGCAGGCTGCCGTCATTTTTCAGCGAACACGTGAACGCGTTGACGCTCAGCCGGGTAAGCGGCTCCAGTGAGCAGCTCGGCGAGCTACTCAGGCACTTCCCCCACATAACCCGCCTGACCATCGACGCACACGTGGCCGCCACGCAGACGCTCGCCTCGGCCCTTGCGCACCTGCCGCGATTGGTTCATTTGGAATTTCGTGGCATGGGGCTGGAAATTGACCAGAATATGCTCCAGGCATTCGGTCGACTGCACAACCTCACTTCCCTGGACCTCTCCGGTAATCGAATGGGGGCCATCACCGAGGTACCTGCACGCCTGGCCACGAGCCTCACTTCGTTGACGCTGAGCAACATGGGATTGCAAACCTGGCCAGCCTGGTGTGAACGCTTGTTGCCATTGGAACTGCTGGACTTGAGCAACAACAACATTTCGCAATTACCGGATTTCGTGCTTAACAACCTCGAAAACCGGATGCCTATCTCATCGATTGCGTTGTTTGACAACCCGTTGGCACTCGATACCCTGACGCGCCTGCGCGCTTACTCGGAGAGCCAGCACAGCTTCACCTTTGCCCTTGACCCTGACAACCTGATGCTTACCGATAGCACGAGTGAAGGGTCGCTGACCGACCACCCGCACTTTCCCCTCGCCGGTGACGACACCCCAAGAGTCGAACTATGGGCGCTTGGCACCGAAGCGCAGAACGAAGCCCTGCACAATTGCTGGGAGACGCTGCAACGGTTGGAGGACGGTAACAACCTGCTGCGCCTGGCTGGGCGTTTGCGCAACGCCGCGCCCTATGTGGACATGAGCTCGCAAGCCGACTTCTGCGAGCGCGTGCGTCTGATGTTGGTGACTGCGGCGACTCACGACGAGTTGAGGCCCACCATGAGCGTGATTGCCGCAGAAGCATTGCCCGACCCGATAAACGACTCTCAGACCTGCCACGACGGTGCGCTCCAGGCGTTCAACAACATCGAAATCTATGTCATGAACAGCCGAGTGCTGACCGATGCTGGTGACACATTGCAGACGCTGTTCCGACGCCTGCGCCAGTTGTACCGCATGGGGCAGCTCGAAGTACTTGCCAGCCAACGCACCACTCCTGGCGACCATGTTTCGGTACGCCTGGCATACCGCCGCGAGCTCGCCGCCGAACTGGACTTGCCAATCGCTGACAGCATGCGCTTTCGAAGCGCTGCCCAGCTTGCGCAAGGTGAACTGGCAAGCGTGCTGGAGCAGGTCAGGGGAAGAGAAAGCGGCGATTCGTTCATGCAGTATCTGCTGGCAAACCGCTATTGGACCGAGCGCCTGCGCGCCGAGTACACCGACCGGTTCGGGAGGATCAACCAACGTTTCGGTAGGCGCGTGCAGGAGCTGAGCGCTTTGGACCTGCCATTGCAGGAAGAGCTGGCGCTGCAACAGGGGCTGATGGAGGACAAAGATCAGGAAGAGCGGGAGTTGCTTCAGACACTGACGCGGCCTTACTTCACGCACGACTGACCAATGTTCAGTGCCCCAGGCAGGGGCACTTTAAGCCTATTTGGACGTAGCGCGCGCGGCCCCAGTCCAACAAGGCCTGCAGCAATGCGCGCAGGACAGCCTGCGTGGGCTGCGCCAAGTCCTGTCGATAAAGGTACGGCGCGTGTTCCTCCATGTAGGTACTCTGCGCCAGTTCCAGCTGCACCGCGTGAATGTGGTTGGACGGGTCACCATAGTGGCGGGTGATGTGCCCACCCTTGAAGCGACCATTGAGCACATGGCTATAGCCCTGCGCCGCAGCGCATACCCCCTCCAGCCGTTGAGCCAGCTCCGGGTCGCAACTTGCACCGTTGAAGGTGCCCAGGTTGAAGTCCGGCAGCTTGCCGTCGAACAGGTGCGGGATCAGCGAGCGGATCGAGTGGGCATCCCACAACAGGGCGTAGCCGAAGTGCTCGCGCAGACGCTCCAACTCATTGCGAATGGTGTCGTGGTAAGGGCGCCAGATCTGCTCCAGGTACTGTTTGCGCTGCTCGCCAGTCGGTTCCAGCCCATCCTTGAACAGCGGCTCTCCCTCGAACAGCGTGGCCGGGTACAGACCGGTGGTGGCACCGGCATACAGTGGCTTGTCGTCATCCGGCCGGTTGAGGTCGATGACGAAACGCGAATACTCCGCCGTCACCACGCTGGCGCCCAAGTCGCGGGCGAAGTCATACAGGCGCGGGATGTGCCAGTCGGTGTCCGGCAGGCTGCGCGCCTGGTCCACCAGGCCGTCGCGCACCGCATCGGTCAGGCCCAGCCCGGCGTGGGGCATGCTGATCAGCAGCGGCAGACGGCCCTGATGAAAACTCAATACCTTGTCCATATGCCCTCGTTCAATTGGATATCTCATGGCCCAGGCGCACCACGCGCTTGGGCAGGTCGCCGCCGAGCCAGTAGCTGAGGTCGGCGGGGCGCTCGATCTGCCAGGCAATGAAGTCCGCGACCTTGCCCTCTTCCAGCGAGCCATGGCTATCGCCCAGGCCCAGCGCCGTGGCGGCGTGCACGGTGACACCGGCCAGGGCTTCTTCGGGGGTCATGCGGAAACAGGTGCAGCCCATGTTCAGCATCAACCGTAGCGACAGCCCGGGCGAGGTGCCGGGGTTGAGGTCGCTGGCCAAGGCGATCTTGACGCCGTGCTGACGCAGGGCATCCATCGGCGGCAGCTGGGTTTCGCGCAGGAAATAGAACGCCCCCGGCAGCAGCACCGCAACCGTGCCGGCCTCGGCCATGGCAATAGCGTCTTGCTCGGTCATGAACTCCAGGTGATCGGCTGACAGAGCGTGGTATCTCGCCGCCAGGCTCGAACCGTGCAACGAGGACAGCTGCTCGGCATGCAGTTTCACCGGCAGCCCCAATTCACGGGCCTTGATGAACACCCGCTCGACCTGGGCCGGGGAGAACGCCAGGTGCTCACAAAATGCATCCACCGCGTCCACCAGGCCCTCGGCAGCCAACGCCGGGAGCATGACATCGCAAATGTGGCCGATGTAGTCGTCGGCCCGCCCCGCATATTCCGGCGGCAGGGCATGGGCCGCCAGGCAGGTGCTGCGCACGGTCACGGGCAGTTCCTCACCCAGGCGCCGGGCGACACGCAACATCTTGCGCTCGCTCTCGAGGTCCAGGCCGTAGCCGGACTTGATCTCGATCGTGGTCACACCGTCGCGCATCAGCGTCTGGACGCGCTGACGGGCACTGGCCAGCAGATCGTCCTCGCTGGCGGCACGGGTAGCTCGCACGGTGCTGGCGATGCCGCCGCCCTGAGCGGCGATCTCGGCATAGCTGACGCCTTGCAGGCGCTGCTCGAACTCGCCGCTGCGGTTGCCGCCGAACACCGCGTGGGTGTGGCAGTCGATCAACCCCGGGGTAACCCAGGCACCGCCGAGGTCGACGATGCGATCGGCCGCCACTGGCGGCACCTCGTCACGTGGGCCGATCCATTCGATCAGGCCGGCGCTGGTGACGATCGCCGCATCCTCGATGATCGAGTAGCGGCCCTCGGCCATGGTTGCCGCATGGCAGTGCTGCCAGAGGGTTCTCATCAGGATCTCCTTGTAAGACTCAACGGTGCAGCTCGGCAGGTTCGCGGACCGGCTCGCCGTCACCTGCGCGCGGCTTGCACCACAGCAGGTAGGAAGCGACCAGGAACACGACCCAGATAACACCGACGATCAATGCCGCCTGGGTATCCGGGAAGTAACCCAGCACACCGAAGATGAACAGCATGAAAGCAATGGCCATCGCCGGACCATAGGGCCAGAACGGCACGGGGAACTTGAGCTGGGCGACTTCTTCGCGGCTCATGCTGCGACGCATGGCCACCTGGGTGACCAGGATCATCAGCCACACCCACACAGTGGCGAAGGTGGCGATCGAAGCGATCAGCAGGAACACGTTCTCCGGAATCAGGTAGTTGAGCAGCACGCCCACCAGCAACGCCGCGCCCATCACCACCACGGTCATCCACGGCACGCCGTGCCTGGACAGCTTGCCAAAGCCACGCGGCGCCTGGCCGTGCTGGGACAGGCCGTACATCATCCGGCCAGCGCCGAAGATGTCGCTGTTGATCGCGGAAATGGCTGCCGAAATCACCACGATGTTAAGCACCGCCGCCGCCGAGCCAATCCCCAGGTTGCTGAATATCTGCACAAACGGGCTGCCCTGGCTGCCGATCTGCGGCCAGGGGTACAGGCACATCAGCACGAACAGGGTCAGCACGTAGAACAGCAGGATGCGCAGCGGCACGGCGTTGATCGCTTTCGGGATCACCCGTTGCGGGTCTTTCGCTTCACCTGCGGTGACGCCGATGATCTCGATGCCGCCGAAGGCGAACATCACCACCGCGAATGAGGCGATCAGGCCACTGACGCCATTGGGCATGAAGCCGCCATGTTCGAACAGGTTGCTCACCCCGACGGCGTGCCCGCTGCCCACCTGGCTGAAGCCGAAGGCCATGATGCCGAGACCTGCGAGGATCATCGCGACGATGGCCCCGACCTTGAGCAGCGACAGCCAGAACTCCATCTCGCCGAACACCCGCACGTTGCACAGGTTCAGGCCACCGATCAGGAAGACAATACCCAGCACCCAGATCCAGCGTGCCACTTCGGGGAACCAGAAACCCATGTAGATCCCGAAGGCCGTGACATCGGCGATGGCGACGATGACCATCTCGAAGGCGTAGGTCCAGCCGAGGATGAAGCCGGCCATGGGGCCGAGGTAGGTGCTGGCGTAGTGGCCGAAGGAGCCGGACACCGGATTGTGCACGGCCATTTCGCCGAGGGCACGCATGACCATGAACACCGCGGCGCCGCCGATCAGGTAGGCCAGCAGCACGGCCGGGCCAGCCATCTGGATGGCCGAGGCCGACCCGTAGAAAAGCCCCGTACCGATTGCCGAGCCGAGCGCCATGAAACGGATGTGCCGGGCCGATAGCCCGCGCTTGAGACCTTGAGCTTGTTGCATGTCACGTCCTTATTGTTGTTCTGGTCGTGATATCGGGATGGGGTCTGCTGCGCAGCCCAATCGCCGGCAAGCCCGCGCCCACACCACCCATTGGTGGAGCCCGCGTGCCCGCGAAGGGCCCCCCAACGGCCCCCCCGGCGGTAAAAGCTGGGCA
>NZ_JAOXMC010000370.1:0-254 GCF_026343815.1 Pseudomonas sp. BJa3
GGGACTGGGCAGTATGCACATGCCAAACCCGTTACAAAGCTTGAATAGCCTGCATTTATGCGCTATTTCCGGGGAAATTATAAGTTATGATTCACGGTTTAATCGCCGTGATGACAGGCGCACCCAGGCTTTCCCGAGTGGTACGCCCCGCGGCATGACCCCAATTCCCCCCAGAATTTAGCTGAGCTCCCATGTTCGGATTCCTGCGCAGTTATTTTTCCAGCGATATGGCGATCGACCTCGGTACCGCCAAT
>NZ_JAOXMC010000371.1:0-254 GCF_026343815.1 Pseudomonas sp. BJa3
TGACACTAGGTTTTGCAGCAATTCATTTTTTTCAAAGGTCTTTTTAGACGATTCTCAAAGAAGTTTTAAGAGGTGTTTAGAGCCTCTTTCATGAGTCTTATTTTTCTCTACCCAGAATCACAATTTGAGATGATTCATCTCTTCCAATAACCCCATTATTTGACATCTAAAATCTATAAAATATGCATGCAGAGACCAACAAATTTTGTATCATTTGCATCATATTTTGTAAAAATAACCTCATTTTCAAAGGA
>NZ_JAOXMC010000372.1:0-253 GCF_026343815.1 Pseudomonas sp. BJa3
TCGAAGTCGGTTATCAGCAGACCTACAGCTTCCTGCCAGGTCTGTGGAGCGGGCTGGGGATCGAGGCGAATTACACCTACGTCGAGCCTTCGACCTTCCCCAACGCCGTGACCGAGCCGCGCTATGTGGGTCTGGAACTGCCGCTGCAGCAGCTGTCGAAGCACACCTACAACTTCTCGGTCTTCTACGAGAAGGATCGTCTGTCGGCGCGTCTGGCCTACAACTGGCGCAATGGCTTCCTGCTGACGCCGCG
>NZ_JAOXMC010000373.1:0-253 GCF_026343815.1 Pseudomonas sp. BJa3
AAGGTGTTTTAGCTGAAGAAGCTTTTGAAGCGTTATGTACACATTGGTGTATAAGGACGTTACAACGCTGTGCCGTTACTTTGAAAATGGCTATTTCTGCTGATAATGGTGTGGGGAAAAAGGGACAGGGGGGAATCAAAATTAGTGGAATGATTTCTCATACCCATACGCATATTTTACGCGCTCAGAATAATGCTATTCTTGTTGGTATTGGCACTATACTAGCGGATGACCCTCAATTGAATTGTCGTTT
>NZ_JAOXMC010000374.1:0-253 GCF_026343815.1 Pseudomonas sp. BJa3
TGCGGCGCTTCGGCGACTATGTGCTGTTCACCCCGCCAGTCCGGGCGGGGACCTGGCTCCTGTGGTTCGGTCCGTTCGCCCTTGTGCTGCTGGCCGTCGCCGTTCTGGCCCTGCGCGCACGCCGTCGTCCGGTCGAGGCCGTCCCCCTGACGCCGGAAGAAGAACGCCGACTGGACGAAGTTCTACGAAATGAGAAGCTTCGCCGCGATCCTGACGCAACCTCGCCTCACGACGGGCGCTAGTCGAGATCAAC
>NZ_JAOXMC010000375.1:0-253 GCF_026343815.1 Pseudomonas sp. BJa3
CACTTCAAGGCCTTGCCCGAGCAACGGGAGACCGTATGCACCTGGAGCCGGGCATGAGTTTGCCAATGACGCGCAGCTGGGGTTATGTGACACCCACATTGAAATATTTGTATACCAAGTACGATCTAGACTTGGATAGCCAGGGCAAGACCGACCTGAATAAAAGAGATGAGTCCTTTGACAGCAATCAGGACCGTTCGCTCCCTTTGGTTAAGGTCGACAGCGGCCTGTATTTCGACCGAGACACCACCTT
>NZ_JAOXMC010000376.1:0-253 GCF_026343815.1 Pseudomonas sp. BJa3
GGCCTTCAACGAAGCGGCGCATGCACGCGCGAATTCGACCGCGGAGCCTTCGCTCATGTCTTCGGCATCGCCGTAGGCGTTGCGGCCTTCGTCGTCCTTGCAGGACAGCGGGTTCGACTTGCCGGTGCCGCGCTGGTCCACCAGCACGATGTGGCGCGACTTGCGCACCTCGCGGAACGCGCCGTCGATGGCCGGCCACACCTGAACCGCCGACTGGCCGGGGCCGCCGGCGAGGAAGAACACCGGGTCCTCC
>NZ_JAOXMC010000377.1:0-253 GCF_026343815.1 Pseudomonas sp. BJa3
GTCGGGCCAACTTCGAAGGCGTCGATCTGGACGACCTGTTCGGCATGTTCGGCGGGGCCGGGCGTCAGCGCGGCGCGCGGGACTTCACCTCGCGCGGCCAGGACGTGAAGGCGACGCTGGACATCAGTCTGGAAGACGCCATCGCCGGGGCGACGCGGCGGATCCAGTTCTCGGACGGACGCACCCTGGACGTGACCATTCCCAAGGGGGCGTCGGAAGGCCAGACGATCCGCCTGCGCGGCCAGGGATCGCC
>NZ_JAOXMC010000378.1:0-253 GCF_026343815.1 Pseudomonas sp. BJa3
CGAGCGCGCATCCCAGCAGCATGGAAGCGACTTCGAAGCCGATGCCTGCGGAACTGGACTGGAAAGTCTGCTTCAGACCGTCGATCGTGCCGTTGATCACGCCGCTGTCGAAGCCGAAAAGGAAGCCGCCGATGGTGGCCACGCAGCTGATCAGGATGATGAAACGGGTGTTCTCGCCACGTGCGATGCCGCCGCCTTCAAGCGTGGTGCTGTTCATTCGTTGCGCCCCTCCAGGCTCCGAATCGACCTGCTG
>NZ_JAOXMC010000379.1:0-253 GCF_026343815.1 Pseudomonas sp. BJa3
CAGCCCAAGGATGCGCTGATACATCTTGTACCGTACGCATTTTACCCTTTCCCCCACGGGGCAGCAGAAGTTGTATTTCAGGTGCCTTATAAAGAGAAGAAGCACTTTTATGCCCATTTAAAAAAGGCTCTATTTCAACAAAAGCTTTTGTCACGCCATAATCATCATTGAGCGCATAATGAAGTTCCAATGAACCCGTTAAAATCCGCCCTGGCTTTTCTACCCAACGAATTGTTGGATTCTGGTCTTTAAT
>NZ_JAOXMC010000037.1:0-17733 GCF_026343815.1 Pseudomonas sp. BJa3
ACTCAGCAGTGAAACGATGCATCGCCGATGGTAGTGTGGGGTTTCCCCATGTGAGAGTAGGTCATCGTCAAGATTCAATTCCAAAGCCCCTGATCGCGATGCGATCAGGGGCTTTGTCTTTCAGGTATCAATGCCTGAAGTTCCCGTATGAAATCGTCCAGCTCCCTGCGCTGGCACGAAGGGAACAGTATTCACAAGCACAGCACGGTCCCTGTAGGAGCGGCTTCAGCCGCGATCACCCGCGAAGCGGGTGCCAGGCACCGAGTTGCTTGCATCGCGGCTAAAGCCGCTCCTACAGATATCTCTTTTCGCTGTGCAACAGCACAGCCCGACCCCTGATCTTCAAGACAAAAAAAGGCCGCTCCCGGTTGGGAGCGGCCTTTTTGCTATCGGGGCATACGTCCCTGCCAGTGCTATCAGCTCAGCAGGTTACGCACATTGCCCATCGCCTCATCGGCAAACCCCTGCAGGAATGCCTGGAAGCCCGGCAGAGCCTCCGGCCCGCCCTCCCATGGCTCGGCCTGGATGGTC
Organism: Pseudomonas sp. BJa3; assembly: GCF_026343815.1. Taxonomy (NCBI): domain Bacteria; kingdom Pseudomonadati; phylum Pseudomonadota; class Gammaproteobacteria; order Pseudomonadales; family Pseudomonadaceae; genus Pseudomonas; species Pseudomonas sp. BJa3. The sequence goes on from NZ_JAOXMC010000037.1 coordinate 532, forward strand.
CAGGTCGCACGGCTGCGGCTGGCGTCGATCGCCTGCACTTGCATGGCCGCCCACAGATTGCCGATGTTCAAGCTGGTGTAGATCAGGCTCCAGGTCATGTTCATGGCCTGATCGTCGCGGCTGTTCAACTGCTCAATCACCACGTTGCCATCCTTGAACAGCTTCTTGCGCACCGAGCGCACACCGCTGCCGGTCATCTCGATATGCGCCAGGGCAGGAATGAACACCGGGAAGCCAGCGAAGTTGCCGACGATGTTCCATACGTTGGCGGCCGGCGCGGCGATCTCCACGCTGGAAACCACCAGGCAGCCTTGCGGGTTGCGGATCAGGGTATCGGGTTTGAGTGCTTGCATTGGATGTTGCTCCTGTTGTGTATGAAAGGGATCAGATAAAGCCGATGTCGGCCAGGTAGCGGCAGCCACGGCTGAGCAGCGCCGGGTCCTTGCTCGGGTAACGGGCGCCCATGCGCTGCACCCCGGCGCGGGCGTTATCGTGGGCGATGCCGGAGATGTCGCCGATGTCTTCCTCGAAACCGTCCAGGTAGAAGCCCAGGACGTCGTACAGCGCGTTGTCGCTATCGACCCTGGCCAACTGGCGCTGCCATTGCTCGATGCTGACCAGTTCGAAGGCATGGCCCTGGGCATGGAACGAAGCCAGGTAGTCACGCCAGCGCAGGGGTTCGGGGTTGTGCAGGTTGAACACGCACTGGCCGGCCAGGTGACGGCTGCTGTGGAAAGCGATGAAGCGGGACAGGAAGTCCACCGGCATGAGGTCGAAGTCGATTTCGAGCTCCGGCACCTGGCCCAACTGCAGCGAGCCCTTGAGCATCAGCATCAGCCGGTTGCGCTGCGGCTGGCAGACCCCGGTGCGGCTATCGAAGGTGATGTTGCCGGGGCGGAACAGGTTGACCCACACGCCCTGCTCACGGGCACGGCTGAGGATGCGCTCGCCGACCCATTTGCTGAGGTTGTAGCCGTTGCGGATGTAGATTGGCGGGGTACTGGTCGGATCGCTCTCCAGCACGCGACCGTCAATGTCGACCGCGCTGCAAGCGGACAGGGTCGAGATGAAGTTAAAGATCTTTTTGCGCCGGCCTTCGCATAGTCGCAGGCACTCGAACAAGGGCTCGATGTTGTCGGCTGCCAGGACCTCGTAGTCGAGCACATGGTTGACTTGCGCGGCGTTGTGCAGCAACGCGCCATAGTTACTGTCCAGGTAGTCGTAGTCGGCCTGGGCCAAACCCAGCAGTGGCTTGCGCAGGTCCGCTTCGAATACCCGCACGCGGCTGCGGTCCAGGGTGACGTGGTTGTCCTGCAGGGCCTGGGAGAAACGCTCATCGGCGGATAGCCCTGCGGCGCTGCGTACCAGGCAAGCGACTTCACTCGCGCCCCACTCCAGCAGGGCCTCGACCAGATGCACGCCAAGGAAGCTGTTGGCCCCGGTGACGATTACCTTGTGCACATCGCCCAGGCGCTCCAGCGGTTGCACTTGCAGGCCCAGTTCGCGGTTGGCGTCCTGCTCCAGGCGTACCAGGGAGGTTTGCAACGCCTCGTGATCGCCATCGAGCAGCGCGCCCAGGCGTTGCAGGGTCGGCTGTTCGATGAAGCGGTTGATGGCCACCCCCTGGCCGAAGTGTTCCCTGACCTCCAGGAGCAGGCGCGACAGCAGGATGGAGTGTCCGCCGAGGTTGAAGAAGCTCTCGTCGACGGAAATCTCGCTGTGTGGAAGCTCCAGCAGCGCACTCCACAGGCAGCGCAGGCGCTCCTCGGTGGTTGTCTGCGGTTCGATGCGCTGGCTGGTTGGCAACGCCAGTGGACGCAACGACAACGCCCGGCGATCCACCTTGCCGTTGGCGGTATAGGGCATCTGCTGCAGTACCTGATAGAACATCGGGCGCATGTAGTCGGGTAGGTGTCGCTCGGCATGCTCGCGCAGCAAGGTTTCGCCATCGGCCCGTTGCGGGTGGGCAAGGAAGGCCAGGACCCGCCGCTGGGCGTCGATCACCACCGCCACCTGGGCGAACAGCTGGCTATCGCGCAGGCAGTGCTCGATTTCTTCGGGTTCGACCCGGAAGCCACGGATCTTCACCTGGTTGTCTCGCCGGCCGCACAGCTCGATACCTTGGTCCGTCCATTTGCCGATATCTCCCGTGCGGTAGGCGCGCAGTGTGCGGCCCGCGGGCAAGCTCAGCTCGACGAAGCGTTCGGCGCTCAGTTCGGGGTTGTTCAGGTAGCCCAGGCCGACACCTGGCCCGACGATGTACAGCTCGCCCGGGGTCTGCTCACAAACCGGCTGCAGGTGTTGGTCGAGGATCAACACCTGGGTGTTGGCGATTGGCAGCCCCAGGTTGCGGTTGTCGTCGCCCGTACCGAACACCCGGGTCGTGGCCAGCACGGTGGTTTCGGTCGGCCCATAGATATTGTGCATCCGGCATTGCCCGGCCAATCGGGCGATGACCTCCGGTTCGCAGACGTCGCCGCCGGTGACCAGATGGCGCAGGCCCAGATGGAGATCCCGGGGCAGGATGCTCAGCAGCGCCGGTGGCAGGAACGCGTGGCTCACCTCCTCTCTGTGGATAAGTTGTACCAGCAGTTGCGGATCGCGACGCTGGTCTTCACTGGGCAGGACCAGTTCCGCGCCACAGGCGAACGTCGGCAGGATATCCAGCAGCGAGGCATCGAAGCCGATGGTGGAGAACTGCAGGACCCGGCTGTGCCGGTCCAGGTCCACATGCTCGCGATACCAGGCCATGAAGTGCGCCAGGTTGCCTTGGCTGAGCAACACGCCTTTCGGTTGGCCGGTGGTGCCGGAGGTGTAGATCGCCACGCAGGCCTGCTCGGCGGCAGCCTGGCGCAACGCCAGGCTGGGCGGCGGCAAGTCCTGCGCCAAAGGAAGGTTGCGCACATCCACATCAGGGATATCCACAGGCGTCTGGCCGTCGTGCAGCATGACGCAGGCGCCTGCGTCGTCGAGGATCAGCTGGCGGCGCTCGGCCGGCGTGGCCGGATCCAGTGGCAGGTAGATTGCGGCGCAGCCCAGCACCGCCAGCAGGCTGGCGTAGAGCTCGGGTGACTTGCCCATGCACACGGCGACCACAGGCGGCTGTTCCCCGGCGTTGGGCAGCAGCGGCAACAAGGCCTGCTGGATGACGGCGGCGCGGGCGTGCAGTTGCTCATAAGAGCAACGCTTGCCGTTGTGGTTCACGGCGGGAGACCCTGCGTGCACACGTAGGCTGTGCTCCAGGCCGCCGATCAGGCCTGTTTCGGCCTTCTCCAGCAAATCGGCGCGCAGTGTGCGGTTGAACGGATGGCGGTAGGCCAAAGTGTCCAGCCAGTCCAGGCCGTGCTCACGCTCCTGGTCTCCCGGGCTCACCGCAGGCGTTTCCTGCAGATGCAACGGGTTGCGGGCGAAGCGGGTGACCTGCAGCGCCAGTTGCTCGCACAGGGCTTGCAAGGTGTCCTCACGCAGCTGTTGGCCATTGCCGGAGCGCGGTGTGTGTATCGGCACGCGATGGATCAGCCGCTGGGCGCTGGCACTGCCGCACCAGCACAGGGCCTCCAGTTGCGGCAGGGTGTCGGCGTAGCTCGCACCCAGGCGCAGCCTGAGCAGCGGCGTGCCGCCCAGGGGCTGCCAATCACTGCTGCGCAGTGCCAGGCTGCCATCCTCCACCACCAGGTCGGGTTGGGCCGACAACTGCCGGGGGACGGCCTGGGCGCTATCGGCCCTGGCCGAGCCATGTCCGTGCTCGGCGAGCAGGCGGGCGAACTCCTCCAGGGGCGGGCTGGTGCCCACCAGGAGTATGTCGAGGCGTCTCATGTCTAAGTCCTCAGGGCAGATAGTCGCGCAGGGCGTCCTGTACGCAGGGAGACTCGAGCATCGAGCTGCTGCGGAAGAAACGCAGGATGTTGCTCAGCAGCGGATGCTGGCGGTTGATCGGGTAGGCCAGGCCCAGCGCTTCCTCGCGCAGGGCCTGGCGCACCGTATCGCTCACCGGCAAGGCGTCGATCAGGGCGCAGTCGAAAGCCTGCTGAATGTCGTTGGTCAGGTACTGGCGCAGGAACAACGGGAGTACCTTGGCGATCATCTGGCGATCCGCCTCAGGCGCGGTATGCCAGTAGATGCGCGTCAGGCGCGCCCAGAAGCTCGAGTGACGACCTTCGTCCAGCAGGTGATCGGCCATCAGGCCCTTCACCGAGGGCTTGACCGAGTCGTCGCGGGCAAAGGCCGCGACATCGTCGGTCAGGGTGTTCTCGGCGATGCCCACGCAGATCAGCTCCAGGGCGTCACGCAGGGCCTCGGGCACTTGCTCCAGCACGGCTGGAATGGCGCGGCTGAGTTCGATTTCCTGGGGCAGGGCGATCGGCTCGATCCCGGTCAGGGCGATGCTCTGTTGCAGGAAGTCCATCGCCACCAGGGCGTGATAGTCCTCGTCCACCACCACGGTCATCGCGTCGTAGCGGCAGGCGAACGGGAAACGCACGGCAAAGCGGTCCTTGGCGATGCGCCGGGCGGTACGGTCGACGATCTCGGTCTCGAAGATCACCACGTCATTGATGAACTTGTAGAGGCTCTGTACCAGCACGAAGTCGCGCAACTGCGGGCACTCGCGCTGGAACGTCGCGCCGAGCACCAGGGGCTGGCGGCTCAGGGGGTAGATCAGGCGCTGGTCATCCTCTACCTGGCGTCGTGGCCGAGTGCGAATGGTCGCCCTGGCCTCCCAGGCCTCGGCAAAGGAGCGATACTCGAGGGCATTCATGGGGTGACCTCGGCAACAGCCGTTTTCAGCGACGTACGCAGGCGGTCCCACAGGGCCATGCGGCTGTCCACCGCGGCGATGGCGGCCACGTAGACGTCTTCCTGGCGCAGCGGATCGTGATCGACCAGGCGTGCCAGCAATTGCTCGGCGGCGGGGCCGTGGTCCTCGGAGTCGACCTCGATGTGACGTTGCAGGTAGTAGCGGAAGGTCGGTGCCTGCTCGGTGCCGATGCCCCACTCGTCGAGAATCTGCTGGAACATCGATGGAATGACGCTTTCCCGCCCGTGCAGGAAGGCGGCGGCAACCTGGTGGGCCGGTGCCTCGATGGCCACTTCGAGAGTGTCACGAACGAACCGCTGTGCCGCTTCACTGGCGCCACAGCGTTGCAGCGCGTCGAATGCCGCGACGCCTTGTTGCTGCAGGCTGACGAAGCGTTCGATGGCCTGGGTGCTTGCACCGACTTCGCGCATGGCATCCAGGTACAGCTCGAAGTGGCTGTAGTGACCATGATCCAGGCGCTCGTCTGATTCTTCGCCCAGAACGATCTCGTTGATCAGACGCGCTGCGGCCGGGTCCCTTGGTGGCAGCCAGGGCAGGCTGACGCAGGTCAGCTCCTGCTGCAGGCGTTTGGTCAGAGACATGAAGTCCCAGACAGCGAACACATGGGTTTCCATGAACCCCCGGAGCGTCTCCAGAGAATCGATTTCGGAAAATAGCGGGTGCAGGGAGAGTTTATGTTTCTTGTCGGAAAGTGTGCGCTTCAATGTGCTCATGATGAGCTCCGTTTAGGGTTGAAATACAGGGTTGGTATTACTCTGAAAGTTGCAAGGCAGATAAATGCCGGGCGAATGAAGGCCTCGAGTGGAAACTCGAATTCGAACAACAGGCAGAGGCCGGCAGGGCTCGTCTGGCTAAGCGCTCACGGAGGCGCAGGGCCGCTCCTTGGCTGGCGATATAAAAGTTAGGACAACTTCAAAGTTTGCCGCAATTGTTTTTTTGATTAATTTATATTCGGACTTTTCTTGAAATATACGGTTCTGAATAAAACTTTGAGTAAGTTTTATTTTGGCAATACGTACTCCTTCCGATAATTAACGATCAGAAAAAATGTCACAGAGTGAATGCCTCACTCGGAGCACGAATGAACGGAGAGGGGGAGAGTAACTATTGAGGGGCGGCTGATCGCTTGCGGTCCTTGCCCCGGTGCCAGGTTCCTTCTGCAAGTTAATGGGGAGGCAGACGGCCAGGTCCACGTCTGATGATCAGCGGCCGCTGCGGGGAGTAGAGTGTCCCCAAAAAGCTGGCACTGCCATGGCCAGGCACTGACCGGGCCACGGAAAAGCCTTGATCAGCACAGGGATGGCAGGGGGAGGATTAGAAACTCAGCAACCCGAGATGGGCGTTGAAGATGCGCACCAGGCGCTGGTTCAGCAACGAACTATCCACCGCTTGCAGCGGTAGTTCAATCAGCTCCAGCTCCCGACGAACCAGCCTGTGCCAACCAAGCATTGCCGCCAGGGAGCCTGGCGGATAGAGCACAGTCGTGGGGATATGAAGGGGCAGGTGGGTGGTACTGAATTGTGGGCTGTCACAGCTTGAAACAAACAAATGACGGGTCAGCCCTGGGCAAGCACCCTGCACCTTCTGTATCAGGGCCAGTGCGATATGCGCGCCTAGCCCTTGGGCAAACAAGGCGTGCGGCTGCACGAGGTAGGGTTGGAGCTGTTCAAGCAGCACCTGAGTCAGATGCCCAGAAATGGGCAGTAATTGTTCGGGGTCGGCGATGGAGGGCACATCGACCGCGACCAGTTCGATGGGATCGCCCAGGGTCCTTGCCCACGTGCGGTATTGGGCAAGTTGCTGTCGGGTGCTTGCCAGGCAGATCAAGCGAATCCTGGGGGGCTGGTCGGGCGTGGTTTCCTGTCGCGTCTGCACGTGCACTGCCGTTCCTTGTGGCGGATCGTGTCTGCGCAGCGACGCGGTCGCTGAGGTCGGCTGCGCGGTTGAGCAGAATCAGTTGCCCGATTGCTTGTCGAGGTAGTTCCTGATGGTTCGCGCGGCGTGGTTCAGGTGCTCTTCCAGGAGCTTGATGGCTTCGTCAACCAGTTTGTCGCTGGCAGCGTCGACCAACGCGATGTGGTCGTCCTGGGTGAGCTTGCCCAGCCCCATCGAGGACAGATGGAAGCGCAGGAAGCGTTCCTCCTCGTTGAGCTCGATCTCGATCATGCGCAGCAGTTTCTGGTTCTTTGCCTTGCTATAGAGGGCCATGTGGAACAGACGGTTGAGCCTGCCGATTTCAGCGTGGCGGGTCTCGTTCTCCAGTTGGCGGATATACGATCTGGCCTGGGCGATGTCGTCAGCGTCGAGCGAGGGGATTGACTGGCGCAGTGCCTCAGTCTCGAGCAGTACGCGCAGGGCGTAGGTATCGACGGCGTCCTCGCCGATCAGCGGTGCCACCACGGCGCCTTTGTGCATCACCACCTGTAGCAGGGACTGGGCCTCCAATTGGCGTAGCGCCTCGCGCACGGGCATGCGGCTCACGCCAAACAGGGTCGCCAGCTCTTGCTGGCGCACCGCGGTCCCCGGTGGCAGTCGGCCGTCGAGGATGGCACTGCGCAGACGCTCTTCGATGACACCGCGCGCCAGGTGCGGCGGTACCTGCTCGCTGCCTAGCACGGTGCTCAGGAGTTTGGGTTTCTCAGCCACGCGGGGTTCGCCTCGGCAACATGAAAATTGGATCCAATAACCCTAGTGAGGGAAGGGGGCGCTTGTCAAACGGATTGATCAGGCAGTTGCGCCGTGGCGCACTCACGAAACGCGGCTATCGTGAAGCAAGTTGCCGGCATTGGGAAGATGGTCAAGGTCGCCAGCCCTTGTACGAAGCGGCTTTGCCGACAGTTGGCAGCACTGGCAGCCGGCGCCATTGTCTTTTCTCGCGCCAGCCCGCACCATCGCTGCTTTCGACTGATCTGAACAGGTGTTCGCAGTGGCGATACCTTGGCCTCTCAACGCGATCGTTCGCCGGCTCGGCCTTGCCGTGCTGCTCGGCTGCTTGTGGCTGGGCGTCACGCAGGCGGATTGGGACTTCTCGCAGATCAGCCGCCGTGCCCAGGCGCTCTATGGCCCATTAGGCCCGGGCCAGGGGCGTATCGATGCCTGGCAGAACCTGCTGTCGACACAGAAGCAGGGCAGCGAGATGGAGCAGTTGCAAGTGGTCAATCTGTTCTTCAACAAGCAGTTGCGCTACGTCGAGGACATAGACCTATGGCACGAGGTTGACTACTGGGCCACGCCGGTCCAATCGCTGATCAAAGGAGCGGGCGACTGCGAGGACTACGCCATCGCCAAGTACTTCAGCCTGCGGCGTATCGGCATTCCGGCGGAGAAGCTGCGCATCACTTACGTCAAAGCCCTGCGCCAGAATCGTGCGCACATGGTCCTGACCTATTATTCAAGCCCACAGGCGCAGCCGCTGGTGCTCGACAGCCTGATGGACGCGATCAAGCCGGCCAGCCAGCGCACTGACCTGCTGCCGGTGTACGCCTTCAACGGTGAAGGCTTGTGGCTGACCGGCGCAGGCGGCAACAGGAAGGTCGGCGACACCAAGCGCCTGTCGCGTTGGCAGGACTTGCTGAAGAAAATGCAGGCCGAAGGGTTCCCGGCCGAACCGGTTTACTGAAGGAGCACAGATGTCACTGTTCAAACAATTGCTGCTAGCCATTTGCCTGTTCCTGGTGATCGCCTTCAGTGGCAGTTTCATGGTCAGCCTGGAGAGCTCGCGCAGCCAGTATGTCAACCAGCTGCGTTCTCATGCCCAGGATGCCGCGACCGCGTTGGCGTTGTCGCTGACGCCGAATATCGATGACCCGGCGATGGTCGAGCTGATGGTCAGCTCGATTTTCGACAGTGGCTACTACTCGAGTATCAAGGTTATCGACCTGGACTCCAATGCCGTGCTGGTCGAGCGTCACGCAGAGCCCGACACCGGCGGCGTGCCGGGCTGGTTCATCCAGCTCATCGGCCTGGAGCCGGCCGGTGGCGATGCCCTCGTCAGCCGGGGCTGGCAGCAGGCGGCGCGGGTAGAGGTGATAAGCCACCCGATGTTCGCCTTGGCCAAGCTCTGGCAGAGCGCCTTGGGCAGCCTTGGCTGGCTGCTGCTGTGCGGCGCCGTGAGCGCGGTGCTCGGGGCGCTGCTGCTGCGCCGCCAGTTGCGTCCGCTCGACTATATGGTGGCGCAGTCCCACGCCATCGCCCGTCGTGAGTTCCTCAGTCTGCCCGAGCTGCCACGCACCCCCGAACTGCGCCGAGTGGTACAGGCCATGAACCAGATGGTCGAGAAACTCAAGGCTCTGTTCACCGAGCAGGCCGAGCGCAGCGAGAAGCTGCGTGCGGAGTCCTACCAGGACAGCCTCACCGGCCTGGCCAACCGCCGTTACTTCGAAATGCAGCTCAATGCCCGGGTCAGCAACTTGGAGGAGGCCCGGAGCGGCTACCTGCTGTTGCTGCGGGTTCAGGACCTGGCCGGGCTCAATGCCCGGCTGGGTGGTCAGCGTACCGACCAATTACTGCAGGCGGTGGGGGAGCAATTGCTTCGCACCTGTGCGAACTACCCCGAGACAAACGACCTGATCACGCGCAGCCGTGGCGGCGAGTTCGCGGTATTGGCGCCGGGCATGGTTCATGATGAGGCAATCCAACTGGCGCAAGCCCTGGAAGTCACCTTGCAGAGCTTGCACGAGACCGGAGCCAGCGATGTTGACCCGGTGGCCTGCATTGGCCTTGCCCCCTTCAGTCCAGGTGATGCGCCGCAAGGGCTCCTCAAGCTCGCCGACGAAGCTCTGGCCCGCGCCGAGAGTCAGCCCGCACCGGGTTGGGTATGCCTGGAACAGGGCGCCGCAGGCCAAGCCGCCGACAGCCACCATGTCTGGCATACGCGCCTGGACCAGGCGCTGGGCCAAGGGCAGTTCGAGCTGTTCTTCCAGCCCGTCGTCGATGCCCGGGCGCCCGAGCGAGTGCTGCATTACAAGGTCATCTCGCGCTTGCACGACGAAGAGGGCGAAGCCCTGGCGGCCGGCCGTTTCCTACCTTGGCTGGAGCGCTTCGGCTGGATGCCACGGCTGGACTTGCTGGTGCTGGAAAAGGTGCTCAAGCACCTGCACGGGCATGGCGAAGCGTTGGCACTGAACTTGTCGGCTGCGACACTGGCCGATCCCAAGGCGCTGCAGCGGATCTATGACCTGTTGGGGCAGCACAGTGCACTGGGACCGCGGCTGACTTTCGAGATCGGCGAGGAGCAGCTGCCCGAGCAGTCGGTGCTGGAGCTCCTGACCCGGCGCCTGCGAACATTGGGCTTCAGCCTGGCGCTGCAGCGTTTCGGTGGGCGCTTCAGCATGATCGGAAACCTGGCTCACTTGGGGCTGGCCTACTTGAAAATCGATGGTGGCTATATCCGCAACATTGACCAGGAACGCCACAAGCGCCTCTTCATCGAAGCTATCCAGCGGGCGGCACACAGTATCGACCTGCCGCTGATCGCTGAGCGGGTGGAGACCGAGGGGGAGTTGAAGGTGCTGCGGGACATGGGTGTGCAGGGCATCCAGGGCCAACTGGTTGGTGGGCCGGCCCCCTGGCGTTGACCAGCCGTGTCATCAGTGCGAGGCAACTCGCACTGCAATACGCCGCCAGCTTGGTCAGATCAACCCGCCTTCCTCGTCTTCCTCTATCAGGTTGTTCAGGCTACCCAGCGCCTTGCGCGCGGTGGAGCGGTTGAGCAACTTGGCCTGGGCGCCGGGCGGCAGGTCGGTGATGCTGAACACGCCTTTGGCAGTCAGCACCTCGATCAGGTCCTCCAGCACCCGGATCATGTCCAGATCGCTCTGCTTGAGCTGCCTGAGGCTGTTCTCAACGACATCGTCGGCGAACCATTCCTGGATCTCGGCACTGTCGGCGGGGACCATGTCCGTAAATCCATCAAACCCGGCGGCTTCCACTCGCAGCAAACGGCCGTCAGCGTCGCGTTGCACGTAGAACATGGCGGCGTCCCTCGTCACGATGATTCCTTGTTGGTAGTCAGCAGCATAGGCAAAGTTCACCGGGCGTGTAGGCCCGGTGCACGAGTATGCGCGTGAAGCGTTGGCGGGGAAAGCCCGCCCCGACGCGGCGGCCGTTGCCGGCTGCCGCGGGGGGAGGGAACTCAGCTGTTGGAGTTGTCGATCTTGATGGTCGGGTCGGCACCGCTGATCAACGAGTTGATCGTGGTGTTGGACCAGTTGACCCCTTCGAGCTTGATGCTCACATCGGCGTTGGCCAGGCCACCGGCGGCGTTGAGCTTGCCTTCGGTACTAACCTGCAGGGTCGACTCGCCTCCCACAGTGGTGATCTTCAGGAAGTTGTCGATGGTGCTGGCCTTTTCGCCCTGCAGCAGATCTCTCAGGTCGAGGCGGTCGCCTTCGCTTGCCTTGAAGTCCTTGATCACGTCGTTGCCCAGGTCGCCGGCCTTCCACACGAAGGTGTCGGCACCACTGCCACCGGTCATGATGTCATCGCCCTTGCCGCCAATGAGAATGTCATTGCCAGCACCGCCAAACAGCATGTCGTTGCCTTCACCGCCGAGCAGGGTGTCATTGCCGGTGCCGCCGAGCAGGATGTCGTTACCCTTGCCGCCGTCGATGTAGTCATTGCCACCCTGGCCGAAGATGATGTCGTTGCCGTTGCCGCCCAGCAAGGTATCGGCACCGTCGTTGCTGCGCGAGACATCGAACTCGGCATAGTTCTCGGTGATGTACTTGTGCATCGCCCGCGCGTCCACGCTGCCCGCGTCTACGCCGAGCTTGTCGGCGACATAGCCGCGGATCGCCTCGACACCGGTGCCGGCAACACCGTCGAAGACCATCAGGTCGCCGAAGATGATGTCGTTGCCGTCGCCACCGCTGACTGTATCGTTGCCCGGCTGTGTGACTTCGGTATGACCTAGGATGGCCTCGGCCAGCTTGCTCGGGTCAATGTTGGTCTGCGGCTTGCCGTCGGTGTCGTACGGTTTCAGGTCGTTGGTGTTGACGCCGTTGTTGAGGCCGATGGCCTCGACCTCGGACAGGCCCGAGAGCAACTTGAAGCTGTCCTGCGAGTTGCTCGTGGTGGCGCTGTTGGTGTCGTAGCCCAGGCCACCCCGTGAAGACAGCTCGTAAGTGCCGTTACCTTCCGCGTGCAGCTCGCCCGATACGCCGTATTTCCAACCGTTGCGGTAGTACTGCACCTGCAGGTTGCCGGCGTTGTCGATGCTGACGTAGTTGGTGTTGCTGCTGTCGATGTAGCCGTTGTACGCCATGCCCGGCTTGTAGTTGATCGAAGCCAGGAAGGTGTCCAGGGTGATGCCAGAGGTGCCCAGGGTCGGGTTGGAGTTCTCGTTGGTCTGGTAGTAGGTCGGCTTGCCATCGGTGATGAAGAACGTCTGGTTGCTGCCGGTATTGCCACCATCCTTGAGGTTCTGGAACCAGTTGGCGGTGGTCTTGAAGGCGTCTTCGTAGTTGGTGCCGCCATCTGCCCGCAGATTGTTCAGGGCGTTGAGCAGCTGCTGCAGGCCGGCATCGTTCAGGGTCACCGCAACGCTGCTCTTGACCTGGGTGGCGAAGTCCACCAGGAGGATGTTCACGGTACCCGACTGGTCGCCCTTGACGCTGGCGGCCAGGGTCTTGAACACCGATTCCAGAGACTTTTTCGCCGCATCCACGCCGGATGAACCCATGCTGCCCGAGGTATCGACGATGAAGGCGAGGTTGTAGTCCTGGCCCGGCACCACGTGCAGGCCGGTGACGTCGGCAACCACCACATCGTTGCCGTCGGTGCCGGTGATGTTGTCGCTGTCCGAGGACAGGTTGCTGGTGGTGTAGGACTGCGGGTAGACGGTGACCTTGATGGTGCCTTCGCTGGTCGCCGTGCTGCCGCCGACGCTCTCGGTGGAGGTCGAGCTGACCTTCACGTCGAACTGGCCTTGGTAGTAAGCCGGCGGCTTGATGGTCAGGCTACCCAGGTTCCAGCCGGTGACGTCCACCGCGTCCTTGCCGACGGTGAAGGTATGGCCGGCGTTATCGGCCAGCACCGAGCCTGCCGGGATGCCGCTGAGCTTGACGCTCAGGGACTCGGAGCCGTCGGTGTCGGTGAGGTTGGTGCTGATGCCCACCAGCTTGACCGGGGCACCGTTCTCGCTGCCTTCGTTGAGCTTGTAGCCGTCGTAGTAGCCCTGGTTGTTGCTGCCGTGCAGGTCGCCAACGGTCACGCCGGCGTTGGTCAGGTCCTTGACGCTCGGGTACATCGGGATGTTCGAGCTGTTGAGGTCGGTGACCGCGCCGTTGCCCACCTTGATGTTGACGTCCAGGCTGCCGGGGCCGGCCTGGTTGGCGTTGTAGATCTCCAGGGTGTAGTAGCCGCTGGTGGTCGGGGTGAAGCTGCCGGAAATGGCGCCGCTGGCCGAGCCCCAGGTGCCGCTGGCGACGTTCTTGCCACCGACGACGATCTGCAGACTATCGTCGGCGGTGCCGCTGAACGAATAAGTCTTGCCGGCTTCCAGGTAGATCAGGCCGGAGGTCTTCGACCCTGTGCCAGGCGTCACGGTGGCGACCGTGTCGACACCAGTGACGGTTTCGCTCTTGCTGGCATTGCCAGAGTTGGCGAAGACGTTCTTCAGTGCATCGCCGGTAATGCCGTTGCCGTTGCTACCCAGGCCGGTGAGGCTGTTCCAGGTTTCCTTGAGCAGGCCGATCGAGTTGACGTTGTTGTTGCCGATGTTCAAGTCCGGCTTGTCGGCCACCGGGGCTATATCGACCTTCAGGGTCACTTCGCCGCCGGCGTTGGTGCCGTCGTTGGGCTTGTACTTGATCTGCGCATAGTCGGCTTGCTTGTTGCCCACGCCGCTGCCGCCATAGCCGTCGACGCCCGACTGGTTGGCCAGCGGCACGAACTTGAGCTTGCCGGCGGCGATGTCGGCCTGGCTGATGTTCTGGTTGAGCGAGACATCCACCCACGAGGTGCCGTTGAAGAACTTCAGGCTGCCCAGGTCCGGCAGCTTGCTGATGGTCACCGACAGGCCGGTGTTGCCATCGGCGTCGCTGACGTTGAAGTCGCCCCACTTGAACACGTAGTCGGTGTCTTCGCTGCCGGTCACCGCACCACCGGTCGACACCGGCGCGTGGTCGTTGTCGATGATGGTGGTTGTGACGCTGGACTTGCTCGAGTCGACCTGCAGGTTCTCGAAGCCGCCGCCCGTGGCGCCGCTGATCTTGACCGTGAAGTTCTCCGAGCCCTCGACCAGCTTGTCGTCGATGGTCTTGATGTCGAAGCTGGTGCCGCTGCTGCCGGCCGGGATCTTCACGGTGACCACACCGGTGAAGTCCTGGCCGTCGGTGGCGGTGCCGCTGTAGGTCAGGGTGATGGTCACCTCGGACTTCGACGGGTTGCTCAGGGTCAGGTTGTAGTGGGCGGTGTCGCCTTCGGTCACCGAGGTGTCGCCGCTGATGCCGACGGTGGTGAGGTCGCCCTGGCCGCTCGGCTCGTCGGTGACGCTGGTGGTGACGGTGTTGCTGCCCAGGGTCAGCTTCTCGAAGTTGTCGCCACCGGCGACCGACTCGATCTTGTTGACGATGTTCGGTTGGCCACCGAGGTACGGGTCGTCCTTGGCGGTGATGGTGAAGGTGCCGCTGGCGCTGCCGCCCGGAATGGTGACCTTGGTGCCGTCGGTGAGGGTGAAGGTCAGGCCGTTGTGGCCGACTACCGACAGGCCTTGGGTATTGGTCAGGGTCACGGTGTAGGTGACCTGGCCGCCTTCGCTGACGGTGGTCTTGTCGGCAGACAGGGTGGCAACCACTTCACTGATGGTGTCGGTGATCTGCACGGTGGCGTTGCCACCCAGCTCGAGGTTCTCGAAGGTCTTGCCGGTGACTGCGGCATCGGTGATGCCCACGGTCAGCGAGCTGCCGTCCTTGAACACGTCGTCGCCTTGAGCTGCAGCCTTGTACTCGACCTGGGTCTGGCCGGCCGGAATGATTACCTTGGCACCGTTGCTCAGCGTCACGGTCAGGTCCTGCGCCAGTTTCTGGCTGACCTTGACGGTGAACGACGGCTGCTGGTCTTCGGTGACGTTGCCATTGCCGACGATGGTGACCGAAACCTTGTCACCCTGGTTGCCGGTGCCGGGCGTGCCCGAACCTGGCTCGTCGGTGACGGAGGTCTTCACTTCGTTCTGACCCAGGGTCAGCTTCTCGAAGTTGTCCGCGCCGGTGACGCCGGTGATCTTGTTGCTGATGGTCGGCTGACCACCGACGAACACGTCGTCCGGCGCGTTGATGGTGGCGGTGCCAGTGGCGCTGCCGGCCGGGATGGTGACCTTGGTGCCGTCGGTGAGGGTGAAGGTCAGGCCGTTGTGGCCGACTACCGACAGGCCTTGGGCGTTGGTCAGGGTCACGGTGTAGGTGACCTGGCCACCTTCGGACACGGTGGTCTTGTCGGCGGACAAGGTGGCCACGACTTCACTGATGGTGTCGTTGATCTGCACGGTAGCATTGCCGCCAAGCTCGAGGTTCTCGAACGTCTTGCCGACCACGCTGGCATCGCTGATGCCAACGGTGAGCGGGCCGCCGTCCTTGAACACGTCGTCGCCCTGGATCGGCGCCTTGTACTCGACCTGGGTCTGGCCAGCAGGGATCACTACCTTGGCGCCATTGCTCAGGGTGACGGTCAGGTCCTGGTCGAGCTTCTGGCTGACCTTGACGGTGAACGATGGCTGCTGGGCTTCGTTGACATCTCCGTTGCCGACGATGGTGACCGAGACCTTGTCACCCTGGTTACCGGTACCTGGAGTGCCAGAGCCCGGTTCGTCGGTGACGGAGGTCTTCACTTCGTTCTGACCCAGGGTCAGCTTCTCGAAGTTGTCCGCGCCGGTGACACCGGTGATCTTGTTGCTGATGGTGGCCTGGCCACCGATGAATACGTCGTCCGGCGCGTTGATGGTGGCGGTGCCAGTGGCGCTGCCGGCCGGGATGGTGACCTTGGTGCCATCGGACAGGGTGAAGGTCAGGCCGTTGTGGCCGGTGACCGACAGGCCCTGGGCGTTGGTCAGGGTTACGGTGTAGGTGACCTGGCCGCCCTCGGTGACGGTGCTCTTGTCGGCAGACAGCGTGGCAACCACTTCACTGATGGTGTCGGTGATCTGAACGCTGGCGTTGCCACCCAGCTCGAGGTTCTCGAAGGTCTTGCCGGTGACTGCGGCATCGGTGATGCCCACGGTCAGCGAGCTGCCGTCCTTGAACACGTCGTCGCCTTGAGCTGCAGCCTTGTACTCGACCTGGGTCTGGCCGGCCGGAATGATTACCTTGGCACCGTTGCTCAGCGTCACGGTCAGGTCCTGCGCCAGTTTCTGGCTGACCTTGACGGTGAACGACGGCTGCTGGTCTTCGGTGACGTTGCCATTGCCGACGATGGTGACCGAAACCTTGTCACCCTGGTTGCCGGTGCCGGGCGTGCCCGAACCTGGCTCGTCGGTGACGGAGGTCTTCACTTCGTTCTGACCCAGGGTCAGCTTCTCGAAGTTGTCCGCGCCGGTGACGCCGGTGATCTTGTTGCTGATGGTCGGCTGACCACCGACGAACACGTCGTCCGGCGCGTTGATGGTGGCGGTGCCAGTGGCGCTGCCGGCCGGGATGGTGACCTTGGTGCCGTCGGTGAGGGTGAAGGTCAGGCCGTTGTGGCCGGTGACCGACAGGCCCTGGGCATTGGTCAGGGTCACGGTGTAGGTGACCTGGCCACCTTCGGACACAGTGGTCTTGTCGGCGGACAGCGTGGCGACCACTTCACTGATGGTGTCGGTGATCTGCACGGTGGCATTGCCACCCAGTTCCAGGTTCTCGAAGGTATGGCCCGGAACCGTGGCATCGGTGATGCCGACGGTCAGTGAACTGCCGTCCTTGAACACGTCGTCGCCCTGGGCTGCAGCCTTATACTCTGTCTGGGTCTGACCGGCCGGGATCACCACCTTGTCGCCGTTGGACAGGGTGACAGTCAGGTCGTATCCAAGCTTCTGGCTGACCTTGACGGTGAACGAGGGCTGCTGGTCCTCGGTGACATTGCCATTGCCGACGATGGTGACGGACACCTTGTCGCCCTGGTTGTCGGTGCCCGGGGTTCCAGTGCCCGGCTCGTCGGTCACGGAGGTCTGCACCTCACCTTGGCCGAGGGTCAGTTTCTCGAAGTTGTCGGCACCGCTGACGGTCACCAGTTTATTGCTGATGGTCGCCTGGCCGCCGACGAACACATCGTCCGGTGCATTGATGGTGGCAGTGCCGGTAGCGTTGCCGGCCGGGATGGTGACTTTGGTGCCATCGCTCAGGGTGAAGGTCAGGCCATTGTGGCCGTTGACCGGCAGACCTTGGGCGTTGGTCAGCGTCACGGTGTAGGTGATC
>NZ_JAOXMC010000380.1:0-252 GCF_026343815.1 Pseudomonas sp. BJa3
ACTGATGCCGCTGACGGGCACGCTCGGCGTGCTGGCCCTGCCGGATGTGCCGATGACGGTGGCGGCCGTGCTGTGCGCCGACGCAGGCGCACGCCTGCTGCGCGGTGTGCACGGATGGGCGGCGATCGAACTCGCGATGGGCTTGGCGATCGGTGCACTCAGCCACTACCGCTTCGCGGGTGTGATCGGTGTGGGCTTGATCGCACTGCTTTGGCTGCCGGAAGGCAGACGGGCGTTGCGCGACGCACGCGT
>NZ_JAOXMC010000381.1:0-252 GCF_026343815.1 Pseudomonas sp. BJa3
GGCGGTGAGCGTGCCGTCGCTGAGCAGTTTGCATTGCTCGCGGTTGTCGAGGCTGGCGGCTTCTACCTGAGTTGTGCCGGCGCTGGAGATCTCGCCGTGGCGGTTGTCGATGGCTGCGCCCGCGACCAATGCAAGGCCGGCCTTGCTGGTGACCACGCCGCCCTGGTTATTCAGGGCCAGGGCGGTCAGGTCGAGGGTGGCCTGGCTGGCGATCCGGCCGGAGCGGTTGTCCACCAGCCCCTGGCTGGTGAC
>NZ_JAOXMC010000382.1:0-252 GCF_026343815.1 Pseudomonas sp. BJa3
CGATGTCTGCGCGTTCCTTCTCCGCCGCCGCGGTGGCCAGCATGCCGCGTTCGTCTTCCGCGCGGACGCGCACGGCATCGCTGCGGCGCAGGCCTTCCAGCTCGCCGGCTGCGCGCTTGCGGTTGTTCTTCAGCGACTGCAGTTGTGCGGCGTAGCGGGTCTTCGCGTCGGCGTCCTGCTTACCGGCCGCCTCGATCACCTCGATCAGCTGGTCGAACACGGCCACGCGCGCAGGCAGCGTCCAGTTGACCT
>NZ_JAOXMC010000383.1:0-252 GCF_026343815.1 Pseudomonas sp. BJa3
GGAAGGCGGCGATACCCGCCCCGCCGATGGCCATCAGCTCGTGCGGCGCGGCGTGCAGGATCACTTCGAACTTGCCGCCCGAAATGGCGTAGCTGCCGAAGACGAGGCCGAACAGCAGCACGATGCCGATGATCTGGAACATGGAGGCGAACAATCCTGACGCGAGAGGTCGGGACTATCGCCATTAATCATTAAGACGGCGTTTCGCGAACGCCGCCTTCCCAGTCGTTACAGACGGCTTTCGCCCTTCAG
>NZ_JAOXMC010000384.1:0-252 GCF_026343815.1 Pseudomonas sp. BJa3
GACGGGATGTTGATTGAGAAATTTGATAAATGAGCAAACCATTTAAAAAGCGCCATTTTTATTCTCTTTCTGAAACGGTCTCTTATATGCTTAATCCGATTTTATGCAAACGGACAGGGTTTAACATGGCACTTATAGAGCATTGGCCACAGATTGTAGGTTATGATATAGGTCAGCATACAATGCCGCTTAAAATTATTTGGAAACGTCGCGCTCATCAAGATGAAGTTTTCCAACCTGCAACACTTGTTG
>NZ_JAOXMC010000385.1:0-252 GCF_026343815.1 Pseudomonas sp. BJa3
TTATCGAATGTCAACGAGGCTGACAATTTCGCTATGTCACCCTAACTGACGAATTGGATGCCATCATTGTTGACAATCGCGCCCGGGCCTTTATCAGTCGTCTTGCGTGAATTTCCACGCCAGGAACCTCTCTCATGACTTCTCGAAACCAACACGTCGTGCCCCACGCCAATGGCTGGGCCGTCAAAAGCGCTGGCGGCCAAAAGGCCACGGCTGTCTACGAGACCCAAAGCGCCGCAATCGCCCGGGCTC
>NZ_JAOXMC010000386.1:0-252 GCF_026343815.1 Pseudomonas sp. BJa3
GATGATCGCCACGAAGCCGGCGGGCAGCATCGCGTTCCACGCGACGTGCAGCCGGCGGCGCGTTTCGAGCGTGCCGCGCCACCACGCCCATGCCGATGTCAGGGCCAGTAGCAGCATCAGCATGCCGATGCCCACCATCAGGCGGAACGCGTAGAACACCGGTTTCACCGGAGGCCGGTCGTCGCGCGCGATGTCGCCGAGCGCCGGTACCTGGCGGTCCCACGAATGCGTCAGGACCAGGCTGCCGAGTCG
>NZ_JAOXMC010000387.1:0-252 GCF_026343815.1 Pseudomonas sp. BJa3
GTGGTGGCGCGCATCGACGATGCCATCACCGTCAAGCTGCTGAAGATCGGCAAGGACCGTATCCGCTTGCTGCCGCGCAACCCCGACTACGCACCGATCGAGGTGTTGCCGGACCAGGATTTCGCCATCGAAGGCCTCTACTGCGGCCTGGTGAGGCCGAACCGGTGACCGCACCGGTCCTCTTCGTGTTTCCCGGCTCCGCCGAACGGCGATCCCCGACCGGCGCGGGCGGCGATTCCCGATCCACGGGTG
>NZ_JAOXMC010000388.1:0-252 GCF_026343815.1 Pseudomonas sp. BJa3
CCCGGCTCGGCACTGTGTAGTTCCCGGTGTATCAGGCGACGCCATGCTTGAGCGGTTGCGGGTGCTGAGGCGTCGAGAGCGTTGCCGAGGTTACCGGGCAACTGCGGACTGTGTCGCCACGCTTCTCTCAGGCTCACCCATTGCCCCCACAGCGAGTCGGTACGCCATCGGTCGGCCAGGGGAGTAGGGAGCCAGCTGCGTCCGTCAGCCCCGATGAGACCGCCTGCGGCAGCCAGGGCGAGGTAAACCCAT
>NZ_JAOXMC010000389.1:0-252 GCF_026343815.1 Pseudomonas sp. BJa3
CGTAACTCTCAGGTGGTTTGAAAGATGCGCTATCCCCTTGCGAAAAAGCCTGAGGGGTAAACTTTTCTCCAGCAAAAAGACGCGGTGCAAGAGCATTAAGAATGACATCAAGCTTTGTCGAGGCAAGCATATGTGGAACACCAAAAAGCCGTGATACTAAAAACGGCATGTCAAGATTATTGGTCATTTTTGTGCGCCTCACTGCCTTGGTTGCTTTCATAAGTCTCAGAAGGATCTGAATCTGTGAAATTC
>NZ_JAOXMC010000038.1:0-15670 GCF_026343815.1 Pseudomonas sp. BJa3
TTTTCTTCCGGAGCCGAGTCGATCTTGTCGAACTCAACGACGGCCGAACCGAAAACTTCGGAGCAGACGCGGGTCAGAGCTGCGGTCAGAGTGGTCTTACCGTGGTCAACGTGGCCGATGGTGCCGACGTTAACGTGGGGAAGGGAACGATCAAATTTTTCTTTAGCCACGACAGTGAACCTCTTGCCTAAAGGGGATTAGCCTTGTTTTTTAACGAGTGCTTCGACGATGTTCGACGGAGCTTCGGCGTATTTGGAGAATTCCATGGAGTAGCTTGCGCGACCCTGAGACATGGAACGAACGTCGGTTGCGTAACCGAACATCTCTCCGAGCGGTACCTCAGCAGTGATTACCTTGCCGGACACCGAGTCTTCATTACCCTGGATCATCCCGCGACGACGGCTCAGGTCACCCATCACGTCACCCAGGTAGTCTTCCGGGGTTACAACTTCGACCTTCATGATCGGCTCAAGGACCACGCCACCACCCTTCTGGGCCAGTTGCTTGGTCGCCATCGAAGCGGCGATCTTGAACGCCATTTCGTTGGAGTCGACATCGTGGTACGAACCGTCGAATACCGTAGCCTTCAGGCCGAGCAGCGGATAGCCGGCAACAACGCCGT
This sequence comes from Pseudomonas sp. BJa3, assembly GCF_026343815.1. Lineage (NCBI taxonomy): Bacteria > Pseudomonadati > Pseudomonadota > Gammaproteobacteria > Pseudomonadales > Pseudomonadaceae > Pseudomonas > Pseudomonas sp. BJa3. The sequence goes on from NZ_JAOXMC010000038.1 coordinate 623, forward strand.
TTTTCATCTGCTCTTCGATACCCTTCTGGATCGGGGCGATGAATTCCTTAGGAATCACACCACCAACGACTTCGTTGGTGAACACCAGACCTTCGGTGATGTTGCCCTTGTCGTCGACGTCCGGCTCCGAGAAACGGATCCAGCAGTGACCGAACTGACCACGACCACCCGACTGACGAACGAACTTGCCTTCGATCTCGACGTTGGACTTGGTGATCTTCTCGCGGTACGAAACCTGCGGCTTGCCGACGTTGCACTCGACGTTGAACTCGCGCTTCATGCGGTCAACGAGGATGTCCAGGTGCAGCTCACCCATACCGGAGATGATGGTCTGGCCGGTTTCTTCGTCGGTCTTGACGCGGAACGACGGGTCTTCCTGGGCAAGCTTGCCCAGCGCGATACCCATCTTCTCCTGGTCAGCCTTGGTTTTCGGCTCTACGGAGAGCGAAATTACAGGCTCAGGGAAGTCCATACGCTCGAGGATGATCGGCTTGTCGGCGTTGCACAGGGTGTCACCGGTGGTGACGTCCTTCATGCCGATCAGAGCAGCGATGTCGCCAGCGCGCACTTCCTTGATCTCTTCACGCTGGTTAGCGTGCATCTGCACCATACGACCAACGCGCTCTTTCTTGCCCTTGACCGAGTTGATGACGGAGTCACCGGAGGTCAGGAAGCCCGAGTAAACGCGGACGAAGGTCAGAGTACCAACGAACGGGTCGGTAGCGATCTTGAACGCCAACGCCGAAAACGGCTCGTTGTCGTCAGCAGGACGCTCGTCGTACTGTTCTGCAGTGACTTCGTCCTTCGGCACGTCGATCAGATCAGGGTGGATACCCTTGATCGCAGGGATCTCGGTTGGCGCAGGCAGGAAGTCGATAACGGCGTCGAGAACCAGGGGAACGCCCTTGTTCTTGAACGAGGAACCGCAGACAGCAGGAACGATCTCGCTCGCCAGGGTACGGGCGCGCAGACCAGCCTTGATGTCTTCGACGGACAGGTCACCTTCTTCAAGGTACTTGTTCATCAGTTCTTCGTTGGCCTCGGCAGCAGCCTCGACCATGTTGCTGCGCCATTCGTTGGCCAGGTCCACCAGCTCGGCAGGAATTTCTTCCTCGCGGTAGGTAGTACCTTTGTCGTCGTCGTTCCAGTAGATGGCTTTCATCTTGATCAGGTCAACCTGACCCTGGAAGTCGTCTTCCGCACCGATAGCCAGCTGGACCGGAACCGGGGTGTGACCCAGACGGTTCTTGATCTGACCGACAACGCGCAGGAAGTTGGCACCAGCACGGTCCATCTTGTTCACGTAGACAACACGTGGAACGCCGTACTTGTTGGCCTGACGCCATACGGTTTCGGACTGCGGCTCAACGCCGGAGGTACCGCAGAACACAACGACCGCGCCGTCGAGTACGCGCAGCGAACGCTCAACTTCAATGGTGAAGTCAACGTGGCCGGGGGTATCGATGACGTTTACGCGGTAGTTGTCGTACTGACCACGGGAACCCTTCCAGAAGGTGGTAACGGCAGCGGAGGTAATGGTGATACCGCGCTCCTGCTCCTGCACCATCCAGTCGGTGGTCGCGGCGCCGTCATGCACCTCGCCCATCTTGTGGCTCAGACCTGTGTAGAACAGGATCCGCTCGGTAGTGGTGGTCTTGCCCGCGTCAACGTGGGCACAGATACCAATGTTACGGTAGCGGTTAATTGCTGTAGTACGAGCCATAAAGCCCTCGCAAAATGATTGATGCTTGAATTAGAAGCGGTAGTGCGAGAACGCTTTGTTGGCTTCAGCCATACGGTGAACGTCTTCACGCTTCTTGACTGCAGCACCTTTGCCTTCGGCAGCATCCAGCAGTTCACCGGCCAGGCGCAGAGCCATCGACTTCTCGCCGCGCTTGCGGGCGTAGTCTACGAGCCAGCGCATTGCCAGAGCGTTACGACGGGACGGACGAACTTCAACCGGGACCTGGTAAGTGGCACCGCCGACACGGCGGGACTTTACTTCGACCAGCGGAGCGATGGCGTCGAGAGCTTTCTCGAAGATTTCCAGGGGGTCGCTGTTCTTGCGTGCTTTGACTGCGTCCAGGGCACCGTAAACGATGCGCTCGGCCACGGCCTTCTTGCCGCTTTCCATCACGTGGTTCATGAACTTGGCGAGGATCTGGGATCCGTACTTCGGATCGTCCAGGATCTCACGTTTTGCTGCTACACGACGTCTTGGCATGATAAGCCCTCAAACGGTCTTCAGGTTAGCCCGGGACGTGGGTCTTCGACCCCTGCCCGACCTTACTCTTATCGACTCAAAAAATTGGATATGTGCAAACGGCCGATTACTTCGGACGCTTGGTACCGTACTTCGAACGACCCTGGTTACGGCCTTTGACGCCCGAAGTATCCAGAGAGCCGCGAACGGTGTGGTAACGAACACCTGGCAAGTCTTTTACACGGCCGCCACGAATCAGGACGACGCTGTGCTCTTGCAGGTTGTGGCCTTCACCACCGATGTACGAGGAAACCTCGAAACCGTTGGTCAGACGCACACGGCATACTTTACGCAGTGCCGAGTTAGGTTTTTTCGGCGTGGTGGTGTACACGCGGGTGCACACGCCACGACGCTGCGGGCAGTTCTGCAGCGCAGGAACGTCGGACTTCTCGACCGAACGCTTACGCGGCTGACGTACCAGCTGGTTGATAGTTGCCATCTACTAGCTCCACTGATTGTCTTGCGACTCTATTGTCTTGCAAGAAAGCCAAAAATTGGCGAGACGGAGCCTCACCAAATTTAAGGGTACAAAAGTCTAAAGAGGATCTTGCACCCAGTCAAGACGAGGCCCCGGCCCTCCTCGCCCGGTCATCGGCAACAAATCATGTCGCCGATGCCCGCCCGAGGCTTGCCGGGGCCCTGCCCTGTACTTAGTTACCGCTGGAATTCAGTGCTTCGGTCAGTGCGGCTTCCACCTCACTGGCGCTCACACGCAGCGGTTTGTCGGCATCACGGCGACGCTTGCGCTCGCTGTGGTAGGCCAGACCGGTACCGGCCGGGATCAGACGACCCACGACCACGTTCTCTTTCAGGCCGCGCAGGTAGTCACGCTTGCCGGTTACCGCCGCCTCGGTCAGTACACGGGTGGTTTCCTGGAAGGAAGCCGCCGAGATGAACGATTCGGTGGACAGCGAAGCCTTGGTGATACCCAGCAACACACGGGTGAACTTGGAGATGAACTTGTCTTCGCCGGCGAGACGCTCGTTCTCTACCAGGACCTGAGTCAGTTCCATCTGGTCGCCCTTGATGAAGCTGGAATCGCCCGACTCGGAGATCTCGACCTTGCGCAGCATCTGACGCAGGATGGTCTCGATATGCTTGTCGTTGATCTTCACGCCTTGCAGACGGTAAACGTCTTGGATCTCGTTGACGATGTACTTCGCCAGCGCGCTCACACCCAGCAGACGCAGGATGTCGTGCGGATCGCTCGGACCGTCGGAGATAACTTCGCCGCGGTTGACCTGTTCGCCTTCGAAGACGTTCAGATGGCGCCACTTCGGAATCAGCTCTTCATACGGATCGCTACCGTCGGTCGGAGTGATGACCAGGCGACGCTTGCCCTTAGTCTCTTTACCGAACGCGATGGTGCCGCTGACTTCAGCCAGGATCGAGGCTTCTTTCGGACGGCGCGCTTCGAACAAGTCGGCAACGCGTGGCAGACCACCGGTGATGTCACGGGTCTTCGACGTTTCTTGCGGGATACGCGCGATAACGTCACCGACGCCGATCTGGGCACCGTCAGCCACGCCGACGAGGGCGTTGGCCGGCAGGAAGTACTGGGCAGGTACGTCGGTACCTGGCAGGTACAGGTCCTTGCCATTGGCGTCGACCATCTTGATTGCCGGACGGATTTCCTTGCCTGCGGCAGGGCGATCCTTGACGTCCAGAACTTCAATGTTGGTCAAACCGGTCAGTTCGTCGGTCTGACGCTTGATGGTGATGTTTTCTTCCATGCCCACGAAGGTCACGGTACCTTTCAGCTCGGTAACGATCGGGTGGGTGTGCGGGTCCCACTTGGCGACGATGGCGCCAGCTTCGACCTTGTCACCTTCCTTGACCGAAATCACGGCACCGTAAGGCAGCTTGTAACGCTCACGCTCACGACCGAACTCGTCGGCAATCGCCAGCTCGCCGGAACGCGATACGGCAACCAGGTTACCGTCGGCACGCTCAACCTGTTTCAGGTTGTGCAGGCGCACCATACCGCCGTTCTTCACCTGGACGCTGTCAGCAGCCGAAGTACGGCTTGCAGCACCACCGATGTGGAACGTACGCATGGTCAGCTGGGTACCCGGCTCACCGATCGACTGCGCAGCGATAACGCCGACAGCTTCACCGATGTTCACCTGGTGACCACGAGCCAGGTCACGACCGTAGCACTTGGCGCAGATGCCGTAGCGGGTTTCGCAGCTGATCGGCGAACGCACGACGACTTCGTCGATGCTGTTCAGCTCGATGAACTCGACCCACTGCTCGTCGACCAGGGTACCGGCCGGAACGATGACGTCCTCGGTGCCTGGCTTGAATACGTCACGGGCGATGACACGACCCAGTACGCGCTCACCCAGCGGCTCGACAACGTCGCCGCCTTCGATGTGCGGGGTCATCAGCAGGCCCTGGTCGGTGCCGCAGTCGATCTCGGTCACGACCAGGTCCTGGGCAACGTCTACCAGACGGCGAGTCAGGTAACCGGAGTTCGCGGTTTTCAACGCGGTATCCGCCAGACCTTTACGAGCACCGTGAGTCGAGATGAAGTACTGCAGTACGCTCAGACCTTCACGGAAGTTCGCGGTGATCGGCGTCTCGATGATCGAGCCGTCCGGCTTGGCCATCAGGCCACGCATACCGGCCAGCTGACGGATCTGAGCGGCGGAACCACGCGCACCGGAGTCGGCCATCATGTACATCGAGTTGAAGGACTCTTGCTCGACTTCCTTGCCCTCGCGGTCGACGACCTTCTCTTTCGAGAGGTTGGCCATCATCGCCTTGGACACTTCGTCGTTCGCCTTGGACCACAAGTCGATGACCTTGTTGTACTTCTCGCCCTGGGTGACCAGGCCGGAGGCGTACTGGCTCTCGATTTCCTTCACTTCGTCGGTAGCGGTACCGATGATGCGGGCTTTCTCGTCCGGGATAACGAAGTCGTTAACGCCGATCGAAACGCCGGAAATGGTCGAGTAGGCAAAACCGGTGTACATCAGCTGGTCAGCGAAGATCACGGTCTCTTTCAGACCCACCACGCGGTAGCACTGGTTGATCAGCTTGGAGATCGCCTTCTTCTTCATCGACTGGTTGACGACGTCGAACGGCAGGCCGGCCGGTACTACCTGGAACAGCAGCGCACGGCCGACAGTGGTGTCGACGATACGGGTGTTCTTGGTGATGCTGCCATCACGGTCTTTCACGGTTTCGTTGATACGAACCTTGATTTTCGCGTGCAGGGCGGCTTCGCCGGCGCGGAAAACGCGGTCGACTTCCTGCAGGTCGGCGAATACGCGACCTTCGCCCTTGGCATTGATGGCTTCACGGGTCATGTAGTACAGACCCAGTACCACGTCCTGCGACGGAACGATGATTGGCTCACCGTTGGCTGGGGACAGGATGTTGTTGGTCGACATCATCAGCGCGCGCGCTTCGAGCTGGGCTTCCAGGGTCAGCGGCACGTGAACGGCCATCTGGTCACCGTCGAAGTCGGCGTTGTACGCGGCGCAGACCAGCGGGTGCAGCTGGATAGCCTTACCTTCGATCAGTACCGGTTCAAAGGCCTGGATACCCAGACGGTGCAGGGTCGGCGCACGGTTGAGCAGTACGGGGTGTTCGCGGATCACCTCGGCGAGAACGTCCCACACCTCCGGCAGCTCGCGCTCGACCATCTTCTTGGCAGCCTTGATGGTGGTCGCCAGACCACGCATTTCCAGCTTGCCGAAAATGAACGGCTTGAACAGCTCGAGGGCCATCTTCTTCGGCAGACCGCACTGGTGCAGACGCAGGGTCGGGCCTACGGTAATTACCGAACGACCGGAGTAGTCCACGCGCTTACCGAGCAAGTTCTGACGGAAGCGACCTTGCTTACCTTTGATCATGTCGGCCAGGGACTTCAGCGGACGCTTGTTCGAGCCAGTGATGGCGCGACCGCGACGGCCGTTGTCGAGCAGGGCGTCGACCGCTTCCTGCAGCATGCGCTTTTCGTTGCGCACGATGATGTCCGGCGCCGACAGATCGAGCAGGCGCTTCAGACGGTTGTTACGGTTGATCACCCGACGATACAGGTCGTTCAGGTCGGAGGTCGCGAAGCGGCCGCCATCCAGCGGAACCAGCGGACGCAGGTCCGGCGGCAGTACTGGCAGGACGGTCAGGACCATCCACTCAGGCAGGTTGCCCGACCCCTGGAAAGCTTCCATCAGCTTCAGGCGCTTGGACAGCTTCTTGATCTTGGTTTCCGAGTTGGTCTGCGGAATTTCTTCGCGCAGGCGGCCGATCTCGTGCTCCAGGTCGATAGCGTGCAGCAGCTCGCGGACAGCCTCGGCACCCATGCGGGCGTCGAAGTCGTCACCGAACTCTTCCAGCGCTTCGAAGTACTGCTCGTCGTTCAGCAGCTGGCCCTTCTCGAGGGTGGTCATGCCCGGATCGATCACCACGTAGCTCTCGAAGTAGAGCACGCGCTCGATGTCACGCAGGGTCATGTCCATCAGCAGGCCGATACGGGACGGCAGCGACTTCAGGAACCAGATGTGGGCAACCGGCGAGGCCAGTTCGATGTGCGCCATGCGCTCACGACGAACCTTGGCCAGGGCAACTTCAACGCCGCACTTCTCGCAGATCACGCCGCGGTGCTTGAGGCGCTTGTACTTGCCGCACAGGCACTCGTAGTCCTTGACTGGGCCAAAGATCTTGGCGCAGAACAGGCCGTCACGCTCAGGCTTGAACGTACGGTAGTTGATGGTTTCCGGCTTCTTGACTTCACCGAACGACCACGAACGGATCATTTCAGGCGACGCCAGACCGATGCGGATGGCGTCGAACTCTTCGACTTGACCCTGGTTTTTCAGCAAATTCAGTAGGTCTTTCAAGGCCTTTCCTCCTGGCGGAGCAGGGAGTGGGCATTACCTGCCCACTCCCCTCGCGTCACGTGTTATTCGGTTTCCAGATCGATATCGATACCGAGGGAACGGATCTCTTTGATCAACACGTTGAAGGACTCGGGCATGCCCGGCTCCATACGGTGATCGCCATCCACGATGTTCTTGTACATCTTGGTACGGCCGTTCACGTCGTCCGACTTCACTGTGAGCATTTCTTGCAGGGTGTATGCCGCGCCATATGCCTCCAGCGCCCACACTTCCATCTCCCCGAAACGCTGACCACCGAACTGCGCCTTACCACCCAGCGGCTGCTGGGTAACCAGGCTGTACGAACCAGTGGAACGCGCGTGCATCTTGTCGTCCACCAAGTGGTTCAGCTTGAGCATGTACATGTAACCAACGGTCACCGGACGCTCGAACTTGTTGCCGGTACGGCCATCGAACAGCACCATCTGGCCGCTCTCTGGCAGATCAGCCAGTTTCAGCATGGCCTTGATCTCACGCTCCTTGGCACCGTCGAAGACTGGAGTGGCCATTGGCACGCCTTTCTTCAGGTTGTTCGCCAGGGCGATGATCTCTTCGTCGGTGAACTCTTCCAGGTTCTCCTGACGACCACCGATCTCGTTGTAGATCTCGGTGAGGAAGGTGCGCAGTTCAGCGGCTTTGCGCTGCTCTTCGATCATGCGGTCGATCTTCTCGCCCAGGCCCTTGGCCGCGAGGCCCAGGTGGGTTTCAAGGATCTGACCGACGTTCATACGCGAAGGTACGCCCAGCGGGTTCAGTACGACGTCGACCGGAGTACCGTTGGCGTCGTGCGGCATGTCTTCGACCGGCATGATTACCGAGACGACACCCTTGTTACCGTGACGACCGGCCATCTTGTCACCCGGCTGGATGCGACGGCGAATTGCCAGGTAGACCTTGACGATCTTCAGTACGCCCGGAGCCAGGTCATCGCCCTGCTGCAGCTTGCGCTTCTTGTCTTCGAACTTGTCGTCCAGCAGACGACGGCGATCGACGATGTACTGCTGAGCCTTTTCCAGCTGCTCGTTCAGTGCATCTTCGGCCATGCGCAGTTTGAACCACTGGCCGTGCTCCAGACCGTTCAGCACGTCGTCGCTGATCACGGTGCCTTTCTTCAGGCCCGCGCCACCGTCGACCACCTGGCCGTTCAGAGCCGAACGCAGACGCTCGAAGGTCGCGCCTTCGACGATGCGGAACTCTTCGTTGAGGTCCTTGCGGATCTCGTCCAGTTGCATCTTCTCGATGGCCAAGGCGCGACTGTCGCGCTCGACGCCATCACGGGTGAAGACCTGTACATCGATGACGGTACCCTTGGTGCCGGTCGGCACACGCAGGGAGGTGTCTTTAACGTCGCTGGCCTTCTCACCGAAGATCGCACGCAGCAGTTTTTCTTCCGGAGTCAGCTGGGTCTCGCCTTTCGGAGTGACCTTGCCGACCAGGATGTCGCCAGCGCCGACTTCGGCACCCACATAGACGATACCGGCTTCGTCCAGCTTGTTCAGCGCAGCTTCACCGACGTTCGGGATATCCGCGGTGATTTCCTCTGGGCCAAGCTTGGTGTCACGGGCCACACAGGTCAGTTCCTGGATGTGGATCGTGGTGAAGCGGTCTTCCTGAACCACACGCTCGGACAGGCAGATGGAGTCTTCGAAGTTGAAGCCGTTCCACGCCATGAACGCGATGCGCATGTTCTGACCCAGTGCCAGTTCACCCATGTCGGTGGACGGGCCGTCGGCCATGATGTCGCCACGCGCAACCTTGTCACCCTTGCTGACCAGCGGACGCTGGTTGATGCAGGTGTTCTGGTTGGAGCGGGTGTATTTGGTCAGGTTGTAGATATCCACACCTGCTTCACCGGTCTCGACTTCGTCGTCGGCAACACGCACGACAATACGGCTGGCGTCGACCGAGTCGATCACACCACCGCGACGAGCAACCACGCAGACGCCGGAGTCACGGGCAACGTTGCGCTCCATGCCGGTACCTACCAGCGGCTTGTCGGCGCGCAGGGTCGGTACAGCCTGACGCTGCATGTTGGAACCCATCAACGCACGGTTGGCGTCGTCGTGCTCGAGGAACGGAATCAGCGACGCGGCAACCGAAACTACCTGCTTCGGTGAAACGTCCATCAGGGTGACGTCTTCCGGCGCCTTGACGGTGAATTCGTTCAGGTGACGAACAGCTACCAGCTCATCGATCAGCTGCTTCTTGTCGTTCATCGCGGCCGAAGCCTGGGCAATCACGTGATCGGCTTCTTCGATGGCGGACAGGAACACGATGTCGTCGCTGACCACGCCTTCCTTCACCACGCGGTACGGGCTTTCCAGGAAGCCGTACTGGTTGGTGCGGGCATAGGCCGCCAGGGAGTTGATCAGACCGATGTTCGGACCTTCAGGGGTCTCGATCGGGCACACGCGGCCGTAGTGAGTCGGGTGTACGTCACGGACTTCGAAGCCAGCACGCTCACGGGTCAGACCACCAGGGCCGAGTGCGGAAACGCGGCGCTTGTGGGTGATCTCGGAAAGCGGGTTGTTCTGGTCCATGAACTGCGAGAGCTGGCTGGAACCGAAGAACTCTTTCACCGCCGCCGCAACCGGCTTGGCGTTGATCAGGTCCTGCGGCATCAGGCCTTCGCTTTCAGCCATCGACAGACGCTCTTTGACCGCGCGCTCAACACGCACCAGGCCAACGCGGAACTGGTTCTCGGCCATCTCGCCGACGCAACGGACGCGACGGTTACCCAGGTGGTCGATGTCGTCGACGATGCCTTTGCCGTTACGGATATCGACCAGAGTCTTGAGGACCTCGACGATGTCTTCCTTGCTCAGCACGCCCGAACCTTCGATCTCGGTGCGACCGATACGACGGTTGAACTTCATGCGGCCAACGGCGGACAGGTCGTAACGCTCGGCGCTGAAGAACAGGTTGTTGAACAGGGTCTCGGCGGCGTCCTTGGTTGGTGGCTCGCCTGGACGCATCATGCGGTAGATCTCGACCAGCGCTTCCAGTTGGTTGCTGGTGGTGTCGATCTTCAGGGTGTCGGAGATGAACGGACCGCAGTCGATGTCGTTGGTGTACAGCGTCTCGACGCGAACGACCTGGGCCTTGGCGATCTTCACCAGCAGGTCGGTGGTCAGCTCGGTGTTGCACTCGGCAATGATCTCGCCGGTAGCCGGATGCACGATCGCCTTGGCGGTGGTGCGACCCAGTACGTACTCCAGCGGAACGTCCAGCTCTTTCACGCCAGCTTTTTCCAGCTGGTTGATGTGGCGCGCGGTAATACGGCGGCCTTGCTCGACGATGACCTTGCCGCTGTCGTCATGGATATCCATGACCGCAACTTCACCCCGCAGACGCTGAGGCACCAGCTCCAGGCTGAGCTTCTCGCCGGAAAGGTGGAATACGTTGGTGGTGTAGAAGGTGTTCAGAACCTCTTCGGTGCTGTAACCCAGGGCACGCAGCAGTACCGAGGCCGGCAGTTTGCGGCGACGGTCGATACGTACGAACACGCAGTCTTTCGGGTCGAACTCGAAGTCCAGCCACGAACCGCGGTAAGGGATGATGCGCGCGGAGTACAGCAGCTTACCGGAGCTGTGCGTCTTGCCACGGTCGTGGTCGAAGAACACACCAGGCGAACGGTGCAGCTGGGATACGATCACACGCTCGGTACCGTTGATAACGAAGGTACCGTTTTCAGTCATCAGGGGGATTTCACCCATGTAGACTTCTTGCTCTTTGATGTCCTTGATCGCTTTATTCGACGATTCCTTGTCGAAGATGATCAGGCGCACCTTCACCCGCAGCGGGACCGCGAAGGTCACACCGCGCAGGACACATTCCTTCACATCGAAAGCCGGCTCGCCCAGGCGATAGCCGACGTACTCCAGGGCAGCATTGCCGGAGTAGCTGATGATCGGGAATACCGATTTGAAGGCCGCATGCAGACCGACGTCGCGGAACTGATCCTTGGATGCTCCCGCCTGCAGGAATTCGCGATACGAATCCAGCTGGATGGCCAGGAGGTACGGCACATCCATGACGTCCGGCAACTTGCTAAAGTCCTTGCGGATACGTTTTTTCTCAGTGTATGAGTAAGCCATCAGCATTCCCCAGCTTGGTCACCTGCTTGTTTGGCATCTCCCGGCGGGAGCAGCCAGAAAATCGTGCAAACCCTTTGGTTTGCGCCACCCTCTTGGGTGTCTTGCAGCTCGTTATCGGGGCCGACCTGATCGGCCACCAATAACGGAAAAAGGCCGGTGGCATAAGCCACCAGCCATCAGCCCTTCGCTTGACGCTCGGGCTGGCATCGCAAAGTCGAAATTACTTCAGCTCGACTTTAGCGCCTGCTTCTTCCAGCTTCTTCTTAGCGTCTTCAGCGGCTTCTTTCGAAACGCCTTCAGCTACAACCTGAGGAGCGCCATCGACTTTCTCTTTGGCTTCTTTCAGGCCCAGACCAGTCAGCTCGCGAACGGCCTTGATCACGTTTACTTTCTTGTCGCCGGCTTCAACCAGAACAACGTTGAACTCGGTTTGCTCTTCAACAACGGCAGCGGCAGCAGCTGGGCCGGCAGCGGCAACAGCAGCGGTAACGCCGAAGGTTTCTTCCATTGCTTTGATCAGCTCAACAACTTCCAGAACGGTTTTCTGGCCGATTGCTTCGATGATTTGCTCGTTAGTCAGAGACATGACTTAAATCCTGTATTGGGGTGACAGCCTACGCAGCTATCAAATTAAACGTATGATTTGAAAGAGTTTCCGGTGCCTTAGGCAGCGGTGGCTTCTTTCTGGTCGCGAATGGCTGCCAGGGTACGGGCCAGCTTGCTGGTAGCGCCTTGGATCACGCTCATCAGCTTCGCGATGGCTTCGTCGCGGGTCGGCAGGGTAGCCAACACGTCGATCTGGTTCGCTGCAATGAACTTGCCGTCAAACGCAGCTGCCTTGATCTCGAACTTGTCCTGACCCTTGGCGAACTCTTTGAACAGACGAGCAGCGGCGCCCGGGTGTTCGTTGGAGAAAGCGATCAGGGTCGGGCCAGTGAAGGCGTCGTTGAGGACACTGAATTCAGTGTCGGCAACAGCGCGCTTGAGCAGGGTGTTACGTACGACACGTACGTATACGCCAGCTTCACGAGCCTCTTTACGGAGTCCGGTCATTGCGCCTACAGTCACACCACGGGCATCAGCCACGACAGCGGACAGAGCGACTTTGGCAGCCTCGTTGACTTCAGCGACGATGGCCTTCTTGTCTTCGAGTTTAATTGCCACGGGTAAAACTCCTGCTTGTTACCGTTTCATCTGGCCGAAGCCGGATGTCGTTTTGGTGTCTGATTCGGTAAGGAACCGGGAGCACCATCTGCGTAGGCTGGTTGTTTAAGGCTTGCGCCGCCTACGGTCTTGGATAGCCCCCGCCAGGCAGGGACCCCAATTTTTGCTGCCGGCGAGCTTACACCCGCCGGCATGGTCTTACACGTCCAGCGAGCTCTGATCGATGATCAGACCTGGGCCCATGGTGGTGCTCAGGGTAACGCGCTTGACGTAGATACCTTTCGAGGAAGCCGGCTTGATACGCTTCAGATCAGCGATCAGGGCTTCAACGTTTTCCTTCAGCTTGCCAGCTTCAAAGCCGATCTTGCCAACGGAGGTGTGGATGATACCGTTCTTGTCGGTACGGTAGCGAACCTGACCAGCCTTGGCGTTTTTCACGGCAGTGGCTACGTCTGGGGTAACGGTACCGACTTTCGGGTTAGGCATCAGGCCGCGAGGACCCAGAACCTGACCCAGCTGACCTACAACACGCATGGCATCAGGCGATGCGATGACGACGTCATAGTTCAGGTCGCCGCCTTTCATTTCGGCAGCCAGATCGTCCATACCTACGCGGTCAGCGCCGGCAGCCAGAGCGGCTTCAGCAGCCGGGCCCTGGGTGAAGACGGCAACACGTACGGTCTTGCCAGTGCCGTGCGGCAGCACGGTAGCGCTACGTACGACCTGGTCGGATTTACGCGGGTCAACACCGAGGTTGACGGCGATGTCGTAGGACTCGACGAACTTGGCAGCAGGCAGCGAGGCCAGCAGAGTTGCCGCTTCTTCGAAGTTGTAGGCCTTGCCTGCTTCGATTTTCTCGGCGATTGCCTTTTGGCGCTTGGTCAGCTTAGCCATTACACACCCTCCACGTTCAGGCCCATGCTGCGGGCAGAGCCAGCGATGGTGCGTACAGCAGCGTCCAGGTCAGCGGCAGTCAGGTCAGCCTGTTTGGCTTTCGCGATGTCTTCCAGCTGAGCGCGGGTAACGGTACCGACTTTAACGGTGTTCGGACGAGCCGAACCACTGGTCAGGCCAGCAGCTTTCTTCAGCAGAACCGAGGCAGGGGTGCTCTTGGTTTCGAAGGTGAAGCTACGGTCACTGTAGACAGTGATGATCACTGGAGTCGGCAGACCTGGCTCTTGACCCTGAGTACGGGCGTTGAAGGCCTTGCAGAATTCCATGATGTTAACACCGTGTTGACCCAGTGCTGGACCAACGGGTGGGCTTGGGTTGGCCTGGCCGGCCTTTACTTGCAGCTTGATGTAAGCCTGAATCTTCTTAGCCATGAGCTACTCCAAAATCGGGTACAAACGCCAGATGGCTCCCCGGATGACTTGCGTTTTATCCCAGTGACGACAAAACCCCGCAGCACATAGGGCTGCGGGGTATGGGATGCTTCGTCCTGCTAGACCTTCTCGACCTGGCCGAACTCGAGCTCCACCGGAGTAGAGCGACCGAAAATGAGCACTGCAACCTGCAGGCGGCTCTTTTCGTAGTTAACCTCTTCGACGGTGCCGTTGAAGTCAGCAAACGGACCATCAACGACTCGAACCACTTCACCCGGCTCGAACAACGTCTTCGGCTTCGGCTTGTCACTACCATCGGCAACGCGACGGAGGATGGCCTCGGCCTCTTTATCAGTGATCGGCGCAGGCTTGTCTGCGGTACCACCAATGAAACCCATGACTCGAGGGGTATCCTTGACAAGGTGCCAAGTCCCTTCGTTCATTTCCATCTGGACCAATACATAGCCAGGGAAGAATTTGCGCTCGCTCTTGCGCTTCTGGCCGTTGCGCATTTCAACGACTTCTTCGGTCGGGACCAGGATCTCGCCGAATTCGTCTTCCATGCCAGCCAGCTTGACGCGCTCGATCAGGGAGCGCATCACATGCTTCTCGTAACCCGAGTAAGCATGCACTACGTACCAACGCTTAGCCACGGGACACCCTTAGCCAACAATCAAGGAGACCGCCCAGCCGAGCAGGGAGTCGAGACCCCACAGCAGCAGCGCCATAACCAGAACAACAGCCACGACAATCAGCGTGGTCTGAGTGGTTTCTTGGCGGGTCGGCCACACGACTTTACGGATCTCGGTCCGCGCTTCCTTCGCCAGCGTGAAGAACGACTTACCCTTCGCAGTCTGCAAGGCAACGAAGCCAGCAACCGCAGCCAGGGCGAGAAGTGCAAGAACGCGGTACAGGATCGGCGACGCGGAGTAATACTGATTACCCACAACGGCGACAACCACCAAAGCCACTACAGCCAGCCACTTGAACAAGTCGAAACGCGATTCTTGGGCTTCAGTTTTGGGAGTCATCGGGGAGGATCCTGTAAGAAGAAAGCCAATCACACCGAGGTGAATGGCAGGTCAGGAGGGAATCGAACCCCCAACCTACGGTTTTGGAGACCGTCGCTCTGCCAATTGAGCTACTGACCTGTAACGCTGTATCAGGCCGGCCATTATACCGGCCTGATCAAGTAAATCAACTACTTATTCGATAATTTTTGCTACGACACCAGCGCCGACGGTACGACCGCCTTCACGGATGGCGAAACGCAGACCGTCTTCCATTGCGATGGTCTTGATCAGGGTGAC
>NZ_JAOXMC010000390.1:0-251 GCF_026343815.1 Pseudomonas sp. BJa3
TCCCTATACCATTAGCTGTGGATGCCTCCTATCAGAACTATCTCAATAGAAGCTTATTCCTAACAACAACGCTGCATATAAACGCAGTGTTGCCTCATAGTTTCAGATTTTTTTGTCCTAGCGCGTGAATGTGACGGAAGTGATATATCTGACTATGCCCCCTTTGGGAGCAGAGCGAGCCTAAAGGTTTAGAATGCTATGAGTTTAAGCTAGCTGGGCTTTGAGCAGATGGTTTATCGCTCATGGTAAAT
>NZ_JAOXMC010000391.1:0-251 GCF_026343815.1 Pseudomonas sp. BJa3
TAGGTGCGCCCGGTCGGCCGGCGTTCAAGCAGTTCGACGCAGCCGATTTCGACGACCCGGTTGCCCTTTTTCCATTCCAGGCCGGTGGTTTCGGTGTCGAGGATGATCTGGCGCATCAGGCGAAGGTTTCCGGGATGGGATTCAGATGGAACAGGCCGACCTCACGCTCTACGTGGGGCAGCGTGACCATTCTCTCAAAGACGAATCCCAGCTTCTGCAACAGGCGGATCGAGGCGGCGTTATCGGGATTG
>NZ_JAOXMC010000392.1:0-251 GCF_026343815.1 Pseudomonas sp. BJa3
CTCCTTCGTCTGTTTCGCCCTGACCGGGTCACTCAGCCGCCTGCTGGGCGAGGTCGGCATGGCGATCATCGTCAAGGTGCTGGGCCTGATCCTGTGCGCCCTGGCGATCCAGTTCATCCTGCTAGGCTTGGGCGAGGCCATCCCCGGCATGATCTCCGGCGCGGTGACGACGCCCTATCCGGCGACCAAATAAGGCGTCAGTCCGCCTCGTCCTCGATGGCGTGAATGTCGTCGTCGGTCAGGCCCAGGTG
>NZ_JAOXMC010000393.1:0-251 GCF_026343815.1 Pseudomonas sp. BJa3
GCAGCTTTTCGCGGCGTTCTAACGTGCGCCGCCTGTCGCCGTTCCCCGTCTTTGACGGAAGAACGATTTCAGCAGCGACGACGCGTCCTCCCCCAGAAGGCCTGAGTCCGTCATTGGGCGCCAGTGGCAGGTGGGTTGTTCGAACAGGCGGGGGCCGTGGATGACGGCGCCGCCCTTGGGATCGTCGGCGGCCCAGACGACGCGGCCGATGCGGGCATGGCTGATGGCGCCGGCGCACATAGCGCAGGGTT
>NZ_JAOXMC010000394.1:0-251 GCF_026343815.1 Pseudomonas sp. BJa3
TCCTCCCACCGAGAGCCATTCCCTTGCACCTTTCCGGCAGCATCACCGCACTGGCCACGCCGTTCCTGGCGTCGGGCGAACTCGACCTGCACGCTTGGCGCGCGCTGCTCAAACAGCAGCGGGATGGCGGTACGCAGGGCGTGGTGGTGGCCGGTTCGACGGGTGAAGCCGCCGCGCTCTCCGACGAGGAATACGACACGCTGCTGCGCATCGCCGTCGAGACGGTGGGCGGCGCCTTGCCGGTGCTGGCC
>NZ_JAOXMC010000395.1:0-251 GCF_026343815.1 Pseudomonas sp. BJa3
GGCGCCGGTCCGGGCCTGCTGGCGGCCGGGCCGCGCCGCCGGCGAGCTGGCGCTCCAGTATGAACGGTCGGCGGCCGCTGGCGCGCCGCAGGCCGGTCCGGCGGCGCCGCTGGTGCTCGATCGCGCGCAATGCGCCGTGCTCGAACGCGCCGGCTGGGTCAACCAGGCGCTCGACGCCCTGGCCGAGGCCGGCCACGACATGGGCGGGTCCCGCCTGCGCGCGCGCGCCGACCGGCTGGTGGCGCGCGCCC
>NZ_JAOXMC010000396.1:0-251 GCF_026343815.1 Pseudomonas sp. BJa3
GGCTCTCCGATTTCATGGTTTCGGCGGCCAATACGCGACTTGCCCTGGTCGCCGCGGCCGAATAGGTATCACCCCGGCCGCGATTATCGCGTCCGGGTAAGTCACTGATTTAAATAAAAGAATCTCAAATCAGTCGAGGCTCAAGTAATGAATTTAATATCATCTCTTGGGCGTTTTTGGCGACTCAGATTGATCGATAAAATCCCGGTTCAGACCCCTGCCGGTAGAGGTCAATAAACGGCTGACCCCTC
>NZ_JAOXMC010000397.1:0-251 GCF_026343815.1 Pseudomonas sp. BJa3
CCGGCGCCGAACGCATGCTGGTCAGGAGCAGCGGCCTGTCGGAAGCGCATGTGCGTTTCGCCGCGCGCTTCGAACTGGCGCGCAGCGCCGAGGACGTGCTGGCGCGCCGCAACCGCGCGCTGTTCCTGGACGCCGAGGCGGCCATGCTGGCCGCGCCCGAAGTGGCGCGCATCCTGGCCGAGGAACTGGGCCACGACGCCGCCTGGCAGCAGCGCACGCTGCAGGAACTGGCCGGCGTGGCGGCGCACTAT
>NZ_JAOXMC010000398.1:0-251 GCF_026343815.1 Pseudomonas sp. BJa3
TCAAGCGCGTCGCGTCGCGTATCGGAAAGCGTTCGGCAAGACGGAACACGACCGGCGCCAGCGCCGCCCACGTGTACCACTGGATCAGCGACCAGCGGATCAGGTCCCACAGCGGCCAGCTGGGCGAGTCCAGTCCGTTGTTGAGTTTCGCCTGCAGGGTGAACAGCAGCGCGACGGCCGTCCACAGGCCCAGATAGCGGAACAGGCCGATGTCGAGGGTGCCCAGTCGAATCTTCATGCGTGGCGTCCCG
>NZ_JAOXMC010000399.1:0-251 GCF_026343815.1 Pseudomonas sp. BJa3
CTTCCTTAGCAAATTCACCGAGGCGTTTAAGCAGGTGAAGATTGGCGATCCGCTGGACGAAAGCACCACGCTGGGGCCGCTGTCGTCTAAAGATGCGCTCGAAACGCTGACCAAACAGGTTAACGAGGCGGTGAAAAACGGTGCCACGCTGCACTACGGGGGCAAACCGGTACAGCGGGACGGGAGTTTCTTCGAACCGACGATCCTGACGAATATCTCGCGCGAAAACCCGGCGTACTTCGAGGAGTTCT
>NZ_JAOXMC010000039.1:0-5787 GCF_026343815.1 Pseudomonas sp. BJa3
CGCGCTCTCGACGGCGAACAAGGAGGAAGTACATGCGGCACCAATACTGTATATCGATACAGTATTTGACCATTCAAACGGATGACCAGGCCAGTACCGCCCGGCGGGCTATGCTTCTGGCTCAAGCAGGAGGACCGGACATGTGCGGAAGGTTGACCCAGTACCGCGGGATCCATGACTTCGTTGAGACGCTGAGCATGCCAGAAGCCTGGCAGAACAACATCGGAGACCAGGACCTGGGGCGGTACAATGTCGCGCCGACCACACAGGTCGCCGTGCTCCGGGTAGATGACGCAGGCCCGCGCGCAGACCTGGTGAGGTGGGGGTGGCGGCCGCACTGGGCGACTGACCGAGCAGCGCCGATCAATGCTCGAGTCGAGAAGGTGGCGCACGGTCCCTTCTTTCGGGCGATCTGGCCGCATCGAGCGATCACGCCGGTGGATGGCTGGTATGAGTGGGTGGACGAAGGCGGGCCGAAGAAGCAGCCCTATTACATCCGCAGGCGAGATGGTCGCCCTGCCCTGTGCGCCTCAATCGGTCAGTTCGTCGGCAATGAGCACGACGGGTTCGTGATCATCACTGAAGACGCCCAGGGCGGCCTGGTCGATGTGCACGACCGCCGGCCGGTCGTGCTGTCGCCTGATCTGGCGGTTGAATGGATCGCAGCAGGCATGCTCAGCGAACACGCGGAACAATTGGTGCTGAACCTGGGTGAGTCGGCAGAGGCGTTCGAGTGGTACCGCGTTGGAATTGCCGTTGGCAACGTGCGGAACCAGGGATCAGCGTTGATAGAGCCGGCTCAGTGACGGATCAGAGGCTGGTGCCCAAGCGCGTAGAGTTGGTAGTCGGTCACAGCCTGGTAAGCGGACTCTGCGATCACCCGAAGGCGCTCGACTTCCTCTGCAGGAACCCCGGCGGCTTGAGCATTGTGGTAAGTGCGCAGCGCCTCAAGTGCCTCGAGCAACAACGGCTCTCCCGCCTCTACCATTCCCTCGATCGTTCGTTTCACGATACCGCCCCAGTACGTTGACCAAAGCAGTATAGGTCCAAGCCCGCCGCAACCGACACCGCTTTAAGTCAACATCCGGTGCCATGCCAAAGTAGCCAGTGCAATAACGCAGACCCAGAGCGCAACCATAGCCCACGCCTCTGCCTCACTCTTCAGATCATTCCTTCGCATAACCTCTCCTTCGCCCGCTTAACGCCGAAACCATCGCAATCTGGTTGCGACCAAACACCACAGATCAAGGTTCATTCTGGTTGTACCAAAGGACGACCTTCCTCCAACAAGCTGCCATAGGACGCCTCGCAGGCCAGGCCAGCTATTCGGGCTCGGTCATACGCTGACGCCAGCTCTCCCGCTCGAGCATCAGCCCGTGCGAGCAGGTCGGAGAGCACCATGGCGGCGCGGCGGGCTGCCTCGCCTCGAGTGGCAACGGCGGGATCCTGGCCGGGGCAACCGACGGTGGCAGCGAATTTGCCTGCTTCGTCGTGCAGCCGCTGGCCAGCAGCATCAGCCCCAGCAGCAGCGGTTTCAGCAATGGTGCGTTGTTCCTGTGCATGCTCCCTCACCTCTTCATTTGCCGCGGCGCGTCGTTGTTCTTCCTGGCGCTCTCCGCGCTCGCCCAGTACCTCGGCCAAGCGATCGCCACTGTCCCGGGTCGCTGACGCGCTTTCGGCCTCAGCGCGCTCCACCGACCGACCGTGCTGGTAGACGAGCCAGTACGACCCGACCACGGCCAGCAGCGCAACCACTCGAACGCCCCAGCCGCTCACGCAGCCTCCAGGAACAGATCACGCTCAGCGGCTCGACGGCGGACCAGGCCCGGCAGAACTTTGCCACCGGCCTTGTTCCAGCGCGGGAACTGCTCTGCCGTACCGGCGTAGTCACCGGTATTGAGCCGCCGGAGCAACGTGGACGACTCGAGGTTGGCCGAGCCCAGGTTGTAGGTGAAGCTGATCAGGGCGTCCCACTGGTTCTGGTTCAACGGCGCCGTTACCAGGCGCTGCACTTCCGGCTCGAAGCGCTGCACGTCGTTCAGCAGCATGCGCTCGGCCTGCTCCTTGCTGATCGACATCCCGGCCTTCACGCCTCGGGTGGTGCCGTAACCGATGGTCCAGACGCCGACGGCATCCTGATAGGCCTGCAGGCGCAGGCCCTCGAACGACTTGATGAGGCTCAAGCCGCGTTGCGATGTACGCATGGGTTTTCTCCAGGCAAAAAAATACCGCCTCTCGGGCGGTCGGTGGGTTTTGGGCGGGTCAGGCCGGCGGCGCGGGCCAGTCGATCGCCGTGGGATAACCAGGTTGTTCTGGCAGGCGGTTCAGCGCCACGCGGTAGCGCTTCCACTCTTTCAACCGCAGGGCCTCGGCCTCAGTGGCTTCGTCAAGGTCGACCGCATCCTGCAGCGGGGCGATCGCCTGGTCGGCTTTTGACCTTTCTGCTTTGATTCGCTCTTCAGCGGAGGTGACTGCCCTGCGCAATTCAAATTCTGCGACCTGTTCCTGAGTGGCTAGATTCCACCCCAGCACGACAGATGTTGAATATTCAACGACTTCTCCGTTTGTGTATGCTTTAGGTTTGAAGAACTCGGCAATTTCGGCATCGGACATCCTAACCAAGCTCTCATGAATAAAATCGTCCTGACTCCCGTCTGCCTCGAAAGCAAAAACTTCATCAGATCTAGGGTCCTTGAAATACTTCATCAACGCAGCTCCAGCCAATTGAAGAGAGCGGCAGTTCCATTCGCTATAGTGATACTATAACTCGCACCAGGCGGAACAATACCAGTTACTGTAGGAATGTAAGCTCCCGAACCAGCTGCATAGGCACCGCGTAGTACTTTACCGTCGATACTCAAAAACGGAGATACGCTAGCAGCGCTAGTTGGACCAACTAGTGCGGTCACTTGTATTGGCCTGCCGGTGGCGTTGACATAAGCGACCCCAAGCTGACGCGAAGATGTGAGATCTTGCCAAGACTGGCCTACTCCGATATCGCCAATTCCTAAAGACGTCTTGGCCCCGGCTGAAGTGGACGAGCCGGTACCGCCTTGGGCGACACTCAGTGGTGTCGTTAACCCCCCGAGCGAGGTAATGTCACTATTCGCACCGCGCACAGCGGCGCCTATGTTCACACGCAGGGCTGCAACGTCAACAGGGTTGCCGAGCAAGGCCAACGTGCTACCGAACTGTTGGACAAGCTGCCGTAACCGGTCCGCTGATTCCTTCACGTAGCCTTGCATCGGCGCAAGGCCATAGGAACCGGCCGCAACTGTTGGCCCTTGATAGGCCGGAAGGATGCTCAGAACAGTAGCGCTAGCGATGTTCGCAACTTCGTACCATTGGCCGTTAGGGCCTTGGAAAGCATCGCCAACCCTCGAGTTCAGCGCGAAGTCAGTAGATGTCCCCGTGACAGTGGTCTGGCCGCTCGTTACCGACACTGTGCCTTGTCTATACCATGGCATTGAATTCCCCTTTTAGTTGAATGGAAATGGGAGGCCCGAAGTTCTTATTACGAGCGCTTGCGGCAAAAGTGCTGGGATCTGTCGCCAATACACATAAGGGAAACCGCCAGTGATGGCCCTTGTTGTAGCTGCTGCCACGGTAAACATGAACCTGACCCCGCCGTTGTACCCACAGCATCCCTCTTGACTCCCATACTCAAAGCCGCCATCTCCCGCCGCCGATCCGTTACATCCGGCTGATCTTGTAAATGTGATAGCCGCAGCGAGCTCTCCTGCTACTACAGGAACGTCAACATACGATTTCATTTGAAAATACGAGCCGTTAACTGGTCCTATCATCGAGTTGTAACCACCGGCGTATGCGGTATAACGGTAATCGTACCCAGGGGATACCAGCGGCCCAGGACCAGGTGCAGTCACCGCTGCGATAATATTAAGAGGAGGCATGCCTGAGTTGAATGTGAGACCCCAAGGATTTTCCCTAAAGCACTTAAGGCCAGTGATTGGCCCGTCATCAGTCATGAGGTCAAATACATATGCCTTGGTCGCTGCTGTTGCCCCAACGAAGAGAAGAGTCTTCACGCCGCCTACTAGCATCTCCCCGCACGGACTTCCATCTCCCACAAGAAATGCTATCGGCGAGGACCAGGTAGAAAGAGAAATGCCATAGATTGGCTCACGCGGATTCGAGTCGTCATTCCAATTCGCCCCATTGTTAGGATCAAGCTGGGCTGACCGCAAATATTTTTGCGGCCAGTATGCAACAAACTGAAGATTGCCACTCTTCCGTAAACCATAGCAAATCAGGTCGGTATCAAAAAGCTTTTGCTGGTCCGATTCTCTGTAAGCAACAAATTTACCAGTCATTAATAGTACCCATAATAGATGCGACAGTTCGCCGAAAAGTACCCCCAATTACTGGTGCTGTATGAGTATGCCCAAGTCATCGTGTCGCCTGAGATGCTGACGCCTGGCCTCTTCCCTTTCTCCCTATTCATGTCAACTAGCGAAACGATCATGTAGAGCCGTTTCCGGCCAGCAGGTACTGGAGGCAATGTTGTGCTTCCATTGGCGCCGCCAGTCACGACGCTTCCTTGCATCTGACTGATGAGCACAGTCATGTCGGTGATGACCGACCCGTCTTGTGCGAAGGCAAGAAAGCCTGTGCTCATATGCCAATACCCATCTTCGTGGCCGGATTGCCGCTGGTGTAGTACGTGTTGGCCTGGCCGTTGGTGATGAGCGTCGATCCATTGGCATCCTGGCCGCGGAACGTCACTGCCCCGGTTTTGAAATTCATCTCCAGAAGCGGGCGGCCCTGGGCGTCTTTCGACTCCGAGACAATCGACATGCCCGCCACAATCTGCTGGATGAACGCAGTGTTGATGAACGCCTGGTTGATGAATACCTGGCCACCTTGCACAACGAACGGTGAAGACAGCGTGTTGTTTATGTTGTTCACCACCGCGAACCGATCGGCAGACACAAGGAACTGACTTTGCAGTCCGCCAGGTCCGTTCTCGATGCCGAGGCCAACGCTCGCTGCCACGTACTGCCCTTGGGCGTTAAGCTGCAGCTTTACAGCCCACATGGCGCTGGCCTTGCCTTCGAAGTTCGCCTGAGCCTGACTGACCGTCTGCACTGCTGCGTTGGTCTCGCCGACCTTGGCTTCGAGAGTCTCAGAGCTACGTGCCAAGGCATCGGTCTCAGTCGTCCGGACCAAAGCTTCGCGGGCGATCGCTGCGGTCGAGTCCCACAGCTTAAGTGCACCAGCAAGGTCACCGTCAGGGTCGTCATCGCGGGCAGAGGCGCGCAGGACCTGCACGCTTTCGGCCGTGGATGTGGCCTTGCCGTCTACTTCCTGGATTTTGGTCGTGTTTGTCTGAACCTGCTGAGCCAGGCCGTTTGCCGCCTCGATGGACTGGCCTACGTCGACCCACAAGGCGGGATTCGGCGGAGCACTGGCGCCACTCGGGTCTGCCGGAACATCGTGCACGGCCTGATAGATCCGGCCATCGACCACAACCATCTGGCCGGTATCGTAGGCCGTGTCCTTGTCGTAGGACTTCAGGCCGTCGAGGGCGTCGATCTGGTCCTGCAGGCCATCGATCTTGGTCTTCAGGTCCTCGCCGAGCATGGACTCGTCGATTTCACCAGAGATCATGTCGAGGATCGGGCCGGGGTCGGTCTGGGCGATGCCCTGCACAGCCGTCGGCGGAACCGGGAAGAACGGTCCGATGTTGCCAGTCCGGTCGACCAGGCGCGCCCAGAAGAAGAACGACGCACCGGCAGCCAGGCCGGACATCACGTGCTCCGACTG